>NZ_JBSGJZ010000009.1:0-276895 GCF_053605825.1 Saccharopolyspora sp. NPDC003752
CCTAATTTTCATTTTAATTTGGACATTAATTTTAATTGTAATTTGCGGACCGAGGGCGGAACCCGGGCATCCCGGGGGTTGGACCGGTGGGTCGGACCGGTGGATCGGTGGGGCGGGTCAGTCGTCCAGCAGCCGGGCCATTGCGGTGCTCGCCTTGAGGCCCGAGCCGGTCAGCACCGCCACGACGACGTCGTCGTCGGTGAGGTGGCCGTCGCGCACGAACCGTTCGAGGGCGGGCACCACCTGGGCGCTCGTGGGTTCGGCGTAGAGGCCGGTCTTCGCCAGGGCGAGCGTCGCCGGGCGGAGTTCTTCCTCGGGCACCGCGGTCATCGCGCCTCCGCTGGCGCGGATCGCGCGCAGCACCTCCTGGTCGCGCACGGGGTGCGCGATGGAGGTGCCCTCGGCGAGCGTCGGGGCCCATTCGGCCGGTTCCACGCCGTCCGCGCCGGAGTCGAACGCTCGCACCAGCGGGCTGCACCGCTCCGGCTGGCTGACCAGCAAGCGCGGAACCCGGTCGATCTCGCCCGCCCGGTGCAGCTCGTCGAAGCCCGCGGCGCAGCCCAGCACGAGGCTCCCGGCACCGGCCGGGACGACCACCGCGGACGGGGCGGTGAAACCGAGGTCCTCCCAGATCTCGTAGGCGATGAGCTTGATGCCGTCGAGGAAGTGGGGGTGCCAGTTGTGGCTGGCGTAGAAGCGTTCGGCCGACCGGCGGAGCGCCTCGTCCGCGGTGTCCTGCCTGCTGCCGGGCACGAGTTCGACCGACGCGCCGTGGATCCGGCTCTGCAGGATCTTGGCCGGGGACGTCGCTTCGGGGGCGAGGATCTGCGCGTCGATCCCGGCCGCCGCGCAGTAGGCGGCGACGGACGAACCGCCGTTGCCGCTGGAGTCCTCCAGCACCGCGGGGACGCCCTGCGCGCGCAGGGTGCTGATCATCACCGAGGTGCCGCGGTCCTTGAAGCTGGCGGTGGGATTGGCCGATTCGGCCTTGACCGCCACGTCGAGCCCGGCCAGCCGGCGGTGCAGCAACGGGGTCAGCCCCTCGCCGAGGCTGACCGCCGGGGTGTCGGGCAGCGCGAGCGCGGCGGCGTAGCGCCATTGCGAGCGCACGCCCGAGTCGATGCGCTCGCGGGTGATGCCGGGCAGCGGCTCGATCAGCAGGGGAGATCCGTCGTCGCCGCACCAGCGCGGCTCGTCGATCGGGTAGCGGCGGCCGGCGCGGTCGACCAGCTCGGGTTCGCCAGTGCTCACGATGTCTCCTCGGCTCGGGTGGACGGTTCGGAAGGGAAGCGCGAAAGTCATTGCCCCGCAGGGACATCCAGGCGCCGCGCGAGTCCCTCGGCGATGTGGTCGATCGCGAGCTTCGCGCGCCGGGTCAGGTTCTGGGCGGAGGCGTAGACGGCGTAGATGTTCGCGCCGGGAGTGGGGACGCCGTCGAGCAGCTGGACCAGCGCGCCGGTGCGCAGCATCGGGGCGACGTGCCACCGGGAGCGCATGAGCAGCCCGTGGCCTTCCACGCACCACTGCGTCGCGACGTCGCCGTCGTTGCTGACCATGGAGCCGGGGACCTTCACCGCGGTCTCCTCCGATTCGGTGCCGAATCTCCAGGCGGCGTGGTCGGAATCGTTCTCCCGGATCACGATGCAGTCGTGCTCGGGGAGCTCGTGGATCGACCGCGGCGGGTTCCGGTTCGCGAGGTACTTCGGGGCCGCGCACACGACGCGCCGGTTCGGGTGCAGGAGCCGGGCGCGGAGGCTGGAGTCGCGCTGCCTGCCGACCCGGATGGCGAAGTCGAACCGGGTCCCGGCGATGTGCAGCGGCAGGTGGGACAGCTCCAGGTCGATCTCGACATCGGGATGCAGGTCCTTGAACCGCCCCAGCAGGGGAGCGATGTGCGTGCGGCCGAGCCCGATGGTCAAGTGCACCGCGACGTGGCCGCGCAGCTCGTGGCGGCGCTTCGGCAGATCCACGACGCCCTTCTTTCGTCTCGCGCAACGCTGTTGTGCCGAATCAGGTCTTTTGGGTCCACTTCGTGCGCCCTACGCTACATGGAAATCGCCCGCGGGACGCGGGACGAGGTCGGGCCGAGCCGCCGGACAAAGCCGATTTCGACTGCGCCGCAAGGAAATGCGGCCAACGGGGGAAATCCAGCATGACCACCACGCATCGCATCGCCGTGATTCCCGGTGATGCGACCGGATCCTGGAGTTCGCCTTCGAGCTGGCGCCGAGGGCGTGCGGGTGCTGACCGCGGCCGCGCGCAGCCGCCCGCGCGAAGAGCAACGGGATCTCGATCTCGATGCCGTACTGGGACGAACGGGTGCAGAACATGGCCGCCCGGTAACCCGACGTCGAGGTGGACAAGTACCACATCGACATCCGCACCGCGAACTTCGTGATGCACCCCGACTGCAACCTCTTCGGCGACATCCTCTCCGATCTCGGTCCGGCCTGAACGGGCACGATCGGCGTGGCACCGAGCGCGAACATCAACCCGGAGCGGAACTTCCCGAGCCTCTTCGAGCCGGTGCACAGCTCGGCGTCGGACATCGCGGGCAAGGGGATCGCGAACCCGGTCGGCCAGATCTGGTGCGCCGCGATGATGCTGGAGCACCTCGGCGAGCACGCCGCCGGCGCGGCCGTACTGGGCCGCGGCGGAGCGCGGCTCACGCCGGATCTGGGCGGCGACGGCACGACCGCGGAGCTCGGAGCCGCCGTCGCCGACGCGGTCCGCGGCGCCCGCTGAGAGCGCTCCTGCCCGGTCGATCGGCTCCCGGATTTGCCGCCGCCGCCCGGAAATCGATTGGTCGGTCGCGCCGTTTTCCGCGTATCCCGTCGACGCCTCGCTGGTCACGGTGTGCCACAGCGGGCTCGGCGGCACCGGGGACGTGGCGATCCTCTCCGCGTCGAACCGGACGGTGCTCATGCCGTTCGCCCAGATCTCCACGCGGATCGGTGGGGTCGTGACGGTCATCAGCGCGGCCGCGCTCATCCAGGCGTTCGGCTGATGGGCCTGGTGGGGCTCATCGGGAGGTGCGGCGGGCAAGAGGTTGAATCAGCTGGACGACTTCTTCGGCGCGAGCCGCGATGCGCATCGCCGCGATCGCGGAATCGCCGCCCGGCAAGGTTCACGGCTGAACACCGCTCCTGGGCAACATCATGCGAGCACGCAAGGAGGTTTACCGCCGCTCCCGCTGCGGATCGGGCGGCGGTCGGGTTCACGATCGGGAGCAGGCGCTCGCCGGTTGCCGGTTCGCGAGGAGATCTTCGGTGAACCGCTGCGCCGCGGGCTGGGACGCCGCGAGGACCTGGCGGTGATCCGCGCCGTCGTACGCCTCGTAGCCGATCGCGGGGGAGCGTTCGCACAGGGACTTCACCAGCTGGTCGGTTCCCCGCTTGCTCACGAGCACGTCCGTCGTGCCCTGCAGGACCAGGGTCGGGACGCGGAGCGCCAGGCCCTCCGGTTCCTGCGACTTCAGGTACGCCGTCAGCCGGTCGAGATCCGCGCCCTCGCGGAAGACCCGCTCCGCCCGCACCGTCGAGGCGGCCTCCCGGATCCCGTCCTGGCAGGTCGTGCGCGCCGCGTCCAGCACCGGCCGGACCTCGTCGGCGAGCAGCTGTTCGGGCACGATTCCGGGATCGACCGCGGCCGCCCCGATGAGCATCGTGGGGAGGAACGGCAGCGCCGCGCGGACGCCCTGCTCACCCGTTTGCTGCTGGAAGTACGCCGTCGTCTGGCTCGTCTGGAAGCCGCCCGGCGCGATGGACACGGCACCGCGCAGCGACAGCCCAGCGGCTTGCTGGTCCGCTGCCGCGGTGAACAGCGCGGCGTGGCCGCCCTGGCTGTGCCCCACCGCGAACCAGTCCGGTCCGACGCCGGGGTCGACCTGGCGCGCGGCCCGGACGATGTCGGCGACCGCGTTCGCCGCGCTGGGCCCGTTGAGGTAGGGGTGTTCCCCGGGGGTGCCGAGCCCCTCGTAGTCGGTCTGCACCACGACGTAACCGGCGGCGACCCACTGGTCCAGCGTCTGGTCGACGAGCCCGACGTAGGAGTGCGCCGGGCCGCCCGGCCGGTCGGCGGACGGCGCGCAGGCGTCGGCCGTGCCGGTGGTGCCGTGCGCCCAGCTGATCACCGGCCAGCCCGCCTGCGGCGGGGGAGACCCGGGCACCGAGACCGTTCCCGAGACCGTGACCGGCTTCCCATCGGCGTCCGCGGAGGTGTAGGAGATCAGCCATTCGCCCTGCGCGCTGGGCAGGCGCCGGTGGTCCAGCGGGACCGAACTCGACAGGGTGCCGCGTTCCGGCGGTACCGGCTCCGGCGTGTCGCCGGTGCCCGCGGAGCAACCGGACGCGACCAGTCCGGCCGCGAGCAGCGCGGTCAGCGAGGTGGTTGGGGACAACCGGTTCACGGGCGTTCCTCCCGGGCGGTCGGGGTTCGAAGTCCCGCAGAGACAACCCCGTCGGCGCTCGGTGGGAGTCCGCTGATCCCACTCACCGGTACTACCGGATCCCGCGTCGCGGTGACCTCCGATAGGCATGCGGTGATGGCCGCTGCGCCGGATTTCCCAGGCGAGGCCGAACGAACTGGTGTGAGGAGCACGAGGACATGACACGCCGCATCGCCGTGACCGGCTCGGCATCGGGCATCGGCAAGGCCCTGGTGGAGGTGCTGAAGGCGCAGGGGGACACCGTGATCGGTGTCGATCGGGACACCGCGGACGTCCGGGCCGACCTGTCCACCGACGAGGGGCGGACCCGGGCGGTGGCGGAGGTGGCCGAACTCGGCGCGGGACGCCTGGACGGCGTGGTCGCGTGCGCCGGCGTCTCGTTGCCCGATCCGATCGCCGTGGGCGTCAACTACTTCGGCGTCGTCCGGCTGCTGGAGGGGCTTCGGCCGTTGCTCGCCGCCGCCCCGCAGCCGCAGGCCGCGGTGGTCGGTTCCATCGCCGGCACGCAGCCGGTCGACCAGGCCGTGATCGAAGCGTGCCTGCGGGACGACGAGCAGGCGGCGCTGGAACGCGCGAAGGCAGCGGTCGAGGGCGGGGCCGGTTCCCGGTTGTACCCGTCGTCGAAATCGGCCCTCGCGCAGTGGCTGCGCAGAGCGGCGGTGACCGCGCACTGGGCGGGTGCGGGCATCCCGCTCAACGCCGTGGCACCGGGAGTCGTGCTCAGCCCGATGGCGGCGCCGCTCCTGGAGGACGAAGCGATGAAGAAGGTCATGGACGAGGCGGTGCCGATGCCGCTGAACGGATACGCGGAACCGGGCGTGATCGCCACGGCGCTGGGCTGGCTGATCAGCGCGGGGAACACGCACATGACCGGCCAGGTGATCTATGTGGACGGTGGCGCCGAAGCCACCCTGCGGGGCCCGGAAGTCTTCTAGCGGGCCGGGAGCGGGGCCGCGGTGCGCGACCGCAGCCCCGTTCTCGTGGCGCAGTGGCCGAACCAAAGCGCCCACCGACCCTGCCGCCTATCGAGGCGAACGGTCCGTTCGCTCCGTTTCGGTGGTGTGAGCTGGTGTTGGGTGGGTGGAGTGAACGGCCTGTTCGCCTCGTCTATTGAGGTGAACAGGCCGTTCACTCCACACCAGTCGGGCGAGGTCGTGCCACCGCGCCGGATGGGGCTTCGCCGGGACAGCCCCTACGGTGTGTGCCGGCCGCGGAGGGGGCCGGTGGAGAGGGCGCTGATCAGGGCGATGGCGCCGCACACCGCAGTTGCGAGGAAGGCCAGCACGAAGCCCGATTCGGCGTAGTGCACCTCGGTGCCGAGATCGGTCGCGCCCGGCAGCAGTAGCAGCACCACCAGCGCCTGCGATCCGAGCGAACTGCCGAAACTGCCCACCAGGTTCAGCATTCCGCCGCTGACTCCCTGCACGTCGGCCGGCACCGCGTGCATGATGACGTTCGGGAGCGAGGCCGAGGCGGCCCCGATGCCGAGCCCGAAGATCAGCTGCGACAGCAGGACGATCCCCGTGGTGTCGTGGACGAACGCGATCAGGGTCGCGCCGATGGTGAGCGCCGAGGCGCCGAAGGCCATGCCGGCGTGGGGCCCGAAGCGCCGCGAGACCAGCCCGCTGACCGGGCCCGCGATCATCCCGGACACTCCTGATGCGGCGACGAATCCGGCCACCTCGAGCGCCGACGAGCCGAACCCGAAGCCGCCTTCCGGCGACGACATCACGAACATCGGCACCAGCATGGAGTTGCCGACCAGTGCGAACTGCACGCAGGCGTTGGCGATCATGGGAAGGCCGACCCGGCGCCGCGTGAGGAGTCCGATGTGGACGAGCGGATCAGCGGCGCGCCGCTCGTAGGCGACCCATCCCGCGATGAGCAGCACGCCCGCGATGATCCCGCCCAGCGTCGGCACCGAGACCCAGCCCGCCTTCTTGGCCATGCCGATACCGGCGAGGAAGGCCAGCGCGCCGAGCCCCAGCAGCGCCGCCCCGGCCCAGTCCACGCCGACCTTCGCACGCAGCCCGCTCTCGGGGATCAACCGCCACACCAGCAGGCCCACCACGACCGCGTAGCAGAGCTGGAACCAGAAGACGCCGCGGAAGGAGAACGTGCCGAGCAGGATTCCGCTGATGAACGGGCCGATGATCGTGCTGGCCCCCATCCCCGTGCCGATGAAGCCCAGCGCGATCGGGATCAGCCGCTTCGGCAGCACGTCCCGGACCAGCCCGTACGCCAGCGACAGGACGGCCAGGCCGAAGCCCTGCAGCGCGCGACCGGCGATCATCAGCGGCAGCACCGGAGCCGTCGCGCACAGCGCGGTGCCGACCGCGAACACGGCGGTGCAGGCCAGCGAGACCTTCTTCTTGCCGTAGACGTCGCCCAGCTTGCCGCACACCGCGAACGCGATCGCGCCCACCAGGGTGACGGCGGTGATGATCCAGGAGATGTCCGGCGATCGGTACGCGGCGGCGATGTTCGACAGCACCGGCGGCACCATCGTGTAGGCGAGCCCGGTGATCTCCACCAGCAGGACGAGGAGCGCGATGATCGCGTAGTTCTGCGCGGTGGACCGCTCCTCGCGGACGGATTCGCCGTCGGCGTCCGGTCCGGTGGGCGCAGATCTTTGCGGCAGCGATTCCTGATCCATTTTGGACTCCTCGCTGAGTCGGATTGGCTGCGGTGATCATCGAATTCGGTCCGGCGGGGCGGAGTTCTGGCCGGCCGCGCGGCGCCCGGGCACGTCGGGCGGATGCCCGGAGCGGGCGTGCCAGCGGACGCTAGCGACTCGACCAGGGGGCAACCGAAGAGGTCTCGGTCACCGAGACGGTGCGGAACCGGTCAGCGGCGGCTGCGAGGTCAACCCGGTTTCGCAGTGGCTCGGTATCAAGCACGCCGCGCCGGTCATGCGGGAGGGCGGCTCGATCGTGAACATCTCGTCGGTCAACGGGCTGGTCGGGGGAGCGGGCTTCGCCGGCTGCAGCGCCAGCAAGTTCGGCATCCGGGGCCTGACGAGGTCCGCGGCGCTGGAGCTCGGGCCGCGCGGGATCCGGGTCAACTCCGTGCACCCCGGCAGCGTGGCCACGCCGATGACCGGCAGGGAGGAGGACGAACTGGAGGACCAGGCCGCCGGCTGCCGATTCCCCGCTACGCCAGGCCGCAGGAGATCAGCAACGCGGTGCTGTTCCTCGCTTTCGACGAGTCGAGCTACTGCACGGGAGCGGAGTTCGTCGACGGCGGGATGACCGCAGGCGCCGGGTTCTGAGGGGCGTTCCAGACTGCGGTGCGGGCACGCGTGAGGGGTGATCGCCTGGCACGCAGGGCGGCGTTTTCGCGCGAAACCGGCGTTCCGCGTGAGGGCGGGTGGCGGTTTCGCGCGAAACCGCCACCTCCCCGGGCCTCAGGCGCCTTGCAGATGAGCCCTTGTGGAACGATTCTGAGGCGAAAAGTGTCCTATTAGGACGTGGCTGTGATGCTCAGGCCGGGCGGAGCACCGCGAAATCGCCCAGGGTGATCCGCATGTCGAACGTGCGCGACGACAGCCGCCATCCGCCGGGCGTGCGCACCCAGCGGTCGTCGTACTCGCCCATGCACTCGAAGAACCGCCCGGCCATCGGCCCGGCCCCGACGTGGTGCACGCGCGCGTAGGTGAGCGAACGCGCGGTGTCGCCGTCCACCGCCACCCGGTGGTTGCCGAGCAGGTGCTGCGTCGGCCCGCACCCGTCGAGGTGATCGCGCATCTGCCGCACGATCGCCTCGACGCCGTCCCGGCTGTACCCGTGGGCGTCCGGGAGGAAGGTGGCCTCGATGGCTGCCCAGTCCCGTGCGTCGATCGCGGCCGCCAGCTCGGCGAGCCGCTCCACGATCTCCTCCCGGGCGGTCATTCCGCCTCCACCGCAACGGGATCGAGCGCCGCGAGCAGTCGCGGCGACTCCTCGCGGCCGTCGAGCACCCGGCCCGTGCGGCGGGTGACGCGCCAGCCCGCCGGGCCGCGCCGCAGCTGCCAGCGGTTGGCGGTGGCGCGGCGCACGACGAACTCCCCGCCGTTGTGCACCACCATCAGCGAGTGGCCCACGGCGACGGCCTCGTCGCCGTCGACGGTGATGTGCGCGGGGCCGAGGAAGTGGGCGCAGCCGCCCTCGATCCAGCCCTGGTGCGTCGCGCCGGTGACCATCGCGGCGATCTCGGCGCGGCCGTTCATCGACCACCCGTCGACCTCGTACGTGCCGTCGGGTTCCCAGCGGTCGGCCACCGCCTCGGCGCTCCCGCTGTCGACCAGCGGGCCGTAGCTCGCGATGAGCCGGGCGATCTCCTGCTGGTCCTCGATCCGCCGCAGGCGCTCCTCCAGCGCGGCGAACCGCTCGGCAAGATCGGTGGATTCCTCAGCCATCGGTACCTCGTCCCGTCAATCGATGCCGGCCGCGATGCCGGCCAGGGCTTCGAGCTGCTCGCAGTAGTGATCGGCGGATCGCGCCCGCAGCTGGGCGCCGACGAGCGTGGCGCCCGCTTCGCGCACCTGCACCAGCGCCGCCTCGGCCGCCGCCGGCTTTTCCAGCGGGTCCAGCGCGCCGGAGGAGAGCACGACCTCGAAGTCCGCCGGAAGTTCGACCTTGGCCAGCATCTCCCGCAGCTGGGCCACGTCGAGGCCGAAGGGCACCCAGCCGTCGCCGTGCGTCGCCGCGCGTCGGAGGGAGCGCAGCGTCCGGCCGCCGATCCACATCGGCACGCGGGCCTGCACGGCGTGCGGCTCCACGACGAAGCCCGCGTAGTCGTAGTGCTCGCCGTGGTACTCCGGTTCCCGCTGCGACAGGCTGGCCCGCAAGGCGGCGAGGGCGTCGTCGGCTCGGGAGCCCCGCCCCTCGAACTGCGCGCCGAGCAGCGCGAATTCCTCTTCCAGGCTGCCCACGCCGAGCCCGAGCACCAGTCGGCCGCCCGACACGCGGTCGAGGGTGCCGTAGCGCTTGGCGATCTCCAGCGGGTGGTGGTAGCCGAGCACCAGGACCTGCGTGGCGAGGCGGATCCGCGTGGTGCGCGCGGCCAGGTACCCGAGCGTGGCCAGCGGGTCCCAGTAGGTCGCGCCGCGCTGCTCGGCGACCTCCCGGGGAATGCCCACGTGCTCGCTGCACGTCAGGTGGTGGAAACCCAGCCGGTCGGCGGCCTCGGCGATCCTGCCGAGCTCCTCGATGCCCGCCGTGCGCTCCCACTCCGAATGCACGCCGGGCACCTGCGTCACCACCGGGCTTGCGATGCCGACTCTCATCTGCAGACCTTTCCTCGCACGGCACCGGTTCCACCGGGCCGTCGACAAGGTTTAGCCCAGCCGCCTCGGCGAACTCCCGGCTCATCCCGGTCACCGGGAGCCGGCGGCCGCCCGGAACGCGGGCGAAACCCCGGCGGGAGGCTTCCGCAGCTCGCGCGCCGCTGCTACCGTTCCAGAGAAGAATTCATTTCAGTTTTGCTTCCGGTACGCCGGGCCGAGGGGAGAACCATGACTGTCCCTTTCGCTCGCGAGAACGCTGACTCCCCGCGCCGCGAGCTGCCGCCGTCGATGGTGGAACGGATGACGCTGATCCTCGACTCGTTCGAGCGCTGCTCCGCTCGGCTCACCCTGGAAGACGTGGCTCGGCGCACGCATCTTCCCAGGTCGACAGCGCATCGGATCCTCGATCAGCTGGTCCGGCTCGACTGGCTCCGGCACAGCGCCGCCGGCTACTCGCTCGGGCGCCGCGCGCTCAGCCTCGGCGGCCAGGCCAACGCCCACGACGAGCTCCGCGGCGCCGCCGCACCGCTGCTCCACGACCTCCAGATGAAAACTGGAATGGTCGTTCACCTCGCGGTGCTGGAGGGCGGCGAGATCCACTACCTCGACAAGGTGGGCGGCCGGTTCGCCGCGTCGGTGCCCTCGTGCGTCGGCGGCCGGGCCCCGGCGCACTCGACCGCCCTGGGCAAGGCGATCCTGGCCGGGCTCGCGCCCGAGACCGTGGACGAGCTGCTCGGCGACCGCATCGGGCGGCTGACGGACCGGACCATCGGCGACATCGGCACCCTGCACCAGGAGCTCAACCGCATCCGGCGCCGCCGCGGTCTCGCCTTCGAACGGGGCGAGTGCATTCCCTCGCTCGCCTGCGCGGCGGCCGCCGTCCGCGGCCCGGAGGGACCGGTGGGCAGCATCTCCCTGGTGGGCTACGTCAAGGCGCCGTTGGAGAAGGTGGCGCCGCTGGTCGTGGACGCCGCCAGGACGGTGTCGGACGTGCTCTACCCGGCTGCGGTGAAACCGCGCTCCTGTCGCAAGATGAGCGTGGTCGCGCCCGAGAAGACCTGGTCGACCGCGACGCTCGACCGGATGATGGCGGCCGGATCCGGCGACTGGCTCTGACCGCCGGGCGCCGGATTCCGGCCGCGCACGGCGGAAACCCGGTGCGCACGGCGGCTCAGGCCCAGGTGTCGCCCCAGCCCCAGGCGTCCGGCATGACGAGCTCCGGCTCCGGGGCGATCCCGAACCTGCCCCGGAAGAAGACCATCGGCGGCGCGTCGGCGGGCGTCTCCAGCTCCAGCACCCGGCCGATCACCACGTCGTGGTCGCCGGCGGCGTGCACGTCGTGCACCTCCGCGTGCACCCGCAGGAGCACGCCGGGCAGCGCCGGGCTGCCCCACCGGGACAGCTGCCAGGGCAGTCCCTCGAACTTGGCTCCCCGGCTGGAACCGAACCGGTCGCACAGGTCGTTCTGCCGCTCGGCGAGCACGTTCACGCAGAAGCGCCCGGCGTCGCGGATCCGCGGCCAGGACCGGCCCCGGTGGTCGGCGCAGAACAGCACGAGCGGCGGTTCCAGGGACACCGAGGCGAAGGACTGGCAGGCGAAGCCCACCGGCTCGCCGTCGTACCCGGTCACCACCGTGACGCCGCTGGCGAAGGTACCCATCGCCCGCCGCATCTCCAGCGGCGTGGGCGCCACCGCCGCGGGGGCGTCGTCCACCGTCACCTGAGGATCTTCCGCTGCACGCTGGGTGTTCACGGGACCGACGTTATGCGCGCGGTTGCGGCGTTCTCGCCGCGTCGTCCCGTTGAGCGGGAAGCACCGCCGGGCCCCCCGGAAGCGGATTCCGCGCGCGGTCGCGATCCTGTTGGCCGGGAGCCCGCGATCCCGCTGATCGGGAGTTCGTGACGCCCGACCGGGGCACCCGCGCTTAACGTGCAGCGGCGAAACCCCTGAAAGTCCTCGAGAGCTTGGGCGTGAGATGACGGAACTGAACTACGAGTCCACGCTGCGCGAGCTGCAGACGGACCGCGGTGTCCTGCGCTACCACGAAGCCGGCGACGGGCCGCCCCTGCTGATGCTGCACGGGTCCGGCCCCGGCGTCACCGGGTGGCGGAACTTCCGCGGCAACCTCCCGGTCTTCGCCGAGCACTTCCGCTGCCTGGTCCTGGAATTCCCCGGCTTCGGCGTCAGCGACCCCACCGACGAGCACCCCATGGTCGCCGCCCCCGACGCGGTCCGGCGCTTCCTGGACGGCCTCGGCCTCCAGCAGGTGGACGTGATCGGCAACTCCATGGGCGGCATCGTCGCGACCCGGTTCGCCATCGACCAGCCGGACCGCGTGCGCCGGCTCGTCACCATCGGCGGGATCGGCCGCAACCTCTTCAGCCCCTCGCCGGGCGAGGGCATCAACCTGCTGATGGAGTTCACCGAGGAACCCACGCGGGAACGGCTCGTGGCGTGGCTGAACTCCATGGTGTACGACCGGTCGCTGGTGACCGAGGAGCTGATCGAAGAGCGCTGGGCGCACGCCACCGATCCGAGCACCCTCGCCAGCGCGCGGAAGATGTACGGCCGCAAGGCTTTCGAGGCCGTCGCCGCCGCCGCGGCGATGTCCGACGAGCCGCCGTACTGGGCGATGCTGCACAAGGTCCGCGCCAGGACGATGATCACGTGGGGACGCGACGACCGGGTCAGCCCGGTGGACATGGCGCTGATCCCCATGCGCACGATTCCCGACGCGGAACTGCACATCTTCCCCAACTGCGGGCACTGGACGATGATCGAGCAGAAGGAAGCCTGGGAGAGCGCGGTGCTGGCGTTCCTGACGCGGAAGGACGCGCCGTGACCGCGTCCTGGGACCACGAGTTCGACCTCGTCGTCGTCGGCTCCGGCGGCGGCGGGATGACCGCCGCGCTCACCGCCACCGACGCGGGCCTGTCGACGGTGGTCGTCGAGAAGGCCGGGAAGTACGGCGGCAGCACCGGGATGTCCGGCGGCGGCATCTGGATCCCCAACAACCCCGTGCTGCGGGCGAAGGGCCACGACGACAGCCGCGAGTCGATCCGCCGGTACCTGGACCTGCTCACCGAGGGCAAGGTGCCGGCCGCCCGCCTCGACGCCTACGTCGACCACGGCCCCGCGGCGATGGAACTGCTGTGCCGCAGCAGGTGGATGCGGTTCTACTGGACCAAGGGGTACGCCGACTACCACCCGGAGTACGAGGGCGGCCGGCCGATGGGGCGATCCGTCGAGCCGCTGCCGTTCGACACGCGGAAGCTCGGCGCGGACGAGGAGTTCCAGCGCCCCAACAGCATGAAGGGTCCGCTGGGCCTGTGGGTCACCGGCAAGGACTACCACGACCTGGCCATGGTCAAGCGCACCTGGCGGGGCCGCTGGGCGTCGGTGATCGCCGCTTGGCGGGTGTCCTCCAACGTCGTCCGGCGGCGGCACATGTCCACCGGCGGCCGGGCCCTGGTCGCGCGGATGCGGATGGCGCTCAAGGACGCCGGAATCCCGCTGTGGCTGCGGGCTCCGATGACCGACCTGGTGGTCGAGGACGGTCGGGTGACCGGTGTCGTCGTGCGCCGCGACGGTGAGCAGCAGCGCATCCGCGCCCGCCGCGGCGTGCTGCTCGCGACCGGCGGGTTCGACCACAACAGCGAGATGCGGGCGGAATACCTGCCCGAGGGCGGCCAGGAGAACCACAGCCTCGGCGCGGTGGAGAACGTCGGGGACGGCATCGCCGCGGGCCGGAAGCTGGGCGCGGCCCTGGACTTCATGGACGACGCGTGGTGGATGCCCTCGGTCGAACATCCCTCGGGCGCCACGATCCCGCTGGTCTCCGAGCGCGCCATCCCGGGCCAGATCATCGTGTCGGCGGACGGGAAGCGGTTCACCAACGAGTCGGCCCCCTACACGAACTTCGTGCACGCCCAGCTGGCGGGCAAGCACCGGCCGATCTGGTTCATCATGGACGCGAGGGCGCGCGCGAGGTACCCGTTCGCGCAGATCCTGCCCGGCATGCCGTTCCCGCAGAGCTTCTACGACGCCGGCATCGTGCACCGGGCCGGCACGATCGCGGAACTCGCGGAACGCGTCGACGTCCCGGCGGACGCGCTGCAGCAGACCGTCGAGCGGTTCAACGGCTTCGCCCGCGCGGGCAAGGACGCGGACTACGGCCGCGGCGACAGCGCCTACGACCGCTACTACGGCGATCCCACCCTGAACAACCCCAACCTGGACGTGATCGACAAGGCGCCGTTCTACGCGGTGCGGGTCGAGGCGGGTGATCTCGGCACGAAGGGCGGCCTGGTCACCGACGAGCTCGGCCGGGTCCTGCGCGCCGACGACTCGGTGATCGAGGGCCTCTACGCCACCGGCAACACCACCGCGTCGATCATGGCCAACGAGTACGCGGGCCCCGGCGCCACCATCGGCCCGTCCATCGTCTTCGGCTACATCGCGGCGAAGCACGCCGCGGGAGTTCTCGGATGAGGCGGGAGGAAACATGACGCCGCCAACGGTGTGGAAGCTTCGCGTCGTCGAGGTGATCCGGGAGACCGCCGACGCGCACACCCTGGTCCTGGAGCACTCCGAGCAGCCGGGCGCGCCGTTCGGCTACCTGCCCGGCCAGTTCCTGACCATCCGGATCCCCTCGGACCGGCCGGGCGGTGCCGCCCGCTGCTATTCGCTGTGCAGTTCCCCGGTCTGCGACGAGAAGCTGAAGGTCACGGTCAAGCGCACCAAGGACGGCTACGGCTCGAACTGGATCTGCGACAACGTCGTGGCGGGCGACGTGCTCGACGTGCTGAGCCCGTCGGGCACGTTCACCCCCTCGTCGCTGGACACCGATCTGCTGCTCGTCGCCGCCGGCAGCGGGATCACCCCGGTGCTCTCGATCCTCAAGTCCGCCCTCCGCGCGGGCGCAGGCCGGATCACCTTGCTCTACGCCAACCGGGACGAGAACTCGGTGATATTCCGCGACGAACTGCAGACGCTCGGGCTCGACGAGCACGGCGACCGGCTCACCGTGCTGCACTGGCTGGAATCCGTGCAGGGGCTGCCGACCGCCGCGGGCGTGCGGGAGCTGCTGCGGCCCTACGCCGACCGCGAGGCTTTCGTCTGCGGGCCCAAGGTGTTCATGGACCTGGTGCTCGAATCGCTGACCGCGCTCGGCGCGCCGCCGAAGCGGGTGCACGTCGAACGCTTCACCTCGCTGACCGGCGATCCGTTCACCGCCAACGAGAATCCGCCGGAGATCAGCCCGGACGGGCCGATGAGCGAGGTCGAGGTGACCCTCGACGGGGAAACGCGCACCGTGTCGTGGCCCCGGAACAGCAAGCTGCTCGACGTGCTCCTGGCCGCGGGCCTGGACGCGCCGTACTCCTGCCGGGAAGGCGCCTGCAGCGCTTGCGCCTGCGTGCTGCTCGAAGGCGAGGTCGACCTCGAGCGCAACGAAGTGCTCGACGACACCGACCGCGCCGAGGGCATCATCCTCGGCTGCCAGGCAGTGCCGCTCAGCGACCGGCTGAAGCTGACCTACGACTACTGACCGGACGGGGTCCCGGTGAGCGGGCGGGAGAACCCGCGGTGCGCTCCTGCACCGCGGGTTTTCGCTCGTCCGGACGGAGTTCTGCGACGACCTCGCGGCGGGTGGTCCCGGTGAGCGGGAGAGGAATCCCAGCTGCGCGGGATCGGCTGGCACCGTTCAGGCATGCTCGATGCGACAACTCGACAGGCTGCCGCCGACGCCCTCCGGGCCGCGCAGTCCGATCGCGCGCCGATCGATCCGCTCACCGAGCGGTTCCCCGGCATCGACGTGGTCGACGCCTACGAGATCCAGCTGCTGAACATCCGCCGGCAGCTCGCCGCCGGCGCGGTGGTGCGCGGTCACAAGGTCGGGCTGTCGTCCCCCGTGATGCAGCGGATGATGGGCGTCGACGAGCCCGACTACGGCCACCTCCTCGACACGATGTTCCTGGCGGAGGACCGCGCGGTGGAAACCGCGCGCTACTGCTACCCGCGCATCGAGGTCGAGATCGGCTACGTCCTGGGCGATTCGCTGCCGGGCGAGGGGTGCACGGAGGAGGACGTGCTCGCCGCCACCGAGTACGTCGTCCCGAGCCTGGAGCTGATCGACAGCCGGATCGGGGACTGGCGGATCGGCCTCGCCGACACCATCGCCGACAACGCCTCCTCCGCGGGCGTCATCCTCGGCGCCGCCCGGGCCAAGCCCGGCGAGCTGGACCTCGCCGACATCGAGGCGGTGCTGTTCTCCGGCGGCGCGGAGATCGCCCGCGGGAACACCAGCGCGGTGCTCGGGAACCCCACCACGGCGGTGGCCTGGCTGGCCCGCAAGGTCGCCACCTTCGGCGTCCGGCTCGAAGCTGGGCACGTGATCCTGCCGGGCTCGTGCACCAGGGCCGTCGACGTCGCGCCGGGCGAGGAGTACCGCGCCGACTTCACCGGCCTCGGGTCGGTCACGGCCCGGTTCGCGTGAGGCGCACCGGGAACCTGGAAAGGACGAATGGAACAGTGACCAAGGCGACCGCTGCCATCGTGGGCTCCGGCAACATCGGCACCGACCTGATGTACAAGCTGCTGCGCTCCGAAACCATCGAGCCGCGCTGGATGATCGGCGTGGACCCCGACAGCCCCGGCCTCAAGCGCGCGGACGGCGAGGGGCTGATCAGCTCCGCCGCGGGCGTCGACTGGCTGCTGGCGCAGGACGAGCAGCCGGACATCGTGTTCGAGGCGACCTCGGCCTACGTGCACCGGGAGAACGCGCCGAAGTACGCCGAGCGGGGCATCCAGGCGATCGACCTGACCCCGGCCGCGCTGGGGCCCGCGGTCGTGCCCGCGGTCAACCTCGGCGAGCACCTCGACGCGCCCAACGTCAACCTGATCACCTGCGGCGGCCAGGCCACCATCCCGATCGTGCACGCCGTCTCGCGCGTGGTGGAGGTCGCCTACGCCGAGATCGTGGCCAGCGTCGCCTCGCCGTCGGCCGGGCCCGGCACCCGGGCGAACATCGACGAGTTCACCATCACGACCTCGCGCGGCATCGAGGAGATCGGCGGTGCCCGCCGGGGCAAGGCGATCATCATCCTGAACCCGGCCGAGCCGCCGATGCTGATGCGCGACACCGTGTTCTGCGCGATCCCGGCGGACTGCGACCGGGACGCGATCGCCCGGTCCGTCCACGAGGTCGTCGCGAACGTCGCGAGCTACGTGCCCGGCTACCGGCTGCGCGCCGAGCCGCAGTTCGACGATCCGTCCACTGTGAACGGTGGCATGGCCCGCGTCGCGGTGTTCCTCGAAGTGGAGGGCGCAGGCGACTTCCTCCCGCCGTACTCCGGGAACCTCGACATCATGACCGCCGCAGCGGCCGGCGTCGGCGCGGGCTTCGCCCGGCGGATCCGCGCGCAGAAGGGGCAGTGAGAAACCCATGGCCTACAGCACCGATCTCGACATCAGGATCACCGATTCCTCGCTGCGCGACGGCTCGCACGCCAAGCAGCACCAGTTCACCGCCGAGCACGTGCGGGACATCGTGGCCGCCCTCGACGGCGCCGGGGTCCCGGTCATCGAGGTGACCCACGGCGACGGCCTCGGCGGCTCGTCGTTCAACTACGGCTTCAGCCACACCCCCGAGCAGGAGCTGATCAAGACCGCGGTGGCCACGGCGAAGCGCGCCAAGATCGCCTTCCTGATGCTCCCCGGCGTCGGGGTGAAGGACGACATCCGCGCGGCGGCCGACAACGGGGCGGCCATCTGCCGGATCGCCACGCACTGCACGGAGGCCGACGTCTCCGTCCAGCACTTCGGGCTGGCCCGCGAGCTGGGCCTGGAGACGGTGGGCTTCCTGATGATGTCGCACAGCCAGCCGCCGGAGGTGCTGGCGCAGCAGGCCCGGATCATGGCCGACGCGGGCTGCCAGTGCGTCTACGTCGTGGACTCCGCGGGCGCCCTCGTGCTGGAGGACACCAGCGAGCGGATCGCGGCGCTGGTCGCGGAACTCGGCGACGACGCCCAGGTCGGCTTCCACGGCCACGAGAACCTGGGCCTCGGCGTGGCCAACTCCGTGCTCGCCGTGCGCGCCGGGGCGACCCAGATCGACGGCTCCACCCGGCGCTTCGGCGCCGGCGCCGGGAACACTCCGGTCGAGGCGTTCGTCGCGGTCGCCGAGAAGCTCGGCATCCGCACGGGCGTCGACACCCTGAAGATCATCGACGCCGCCGAGGACGTGGTCCGGCCGGTGATGGACGGCGAGTGCCTGCTCGACCGGCTCTCGCTGACCATGGGCTACGCCGGTGTCTACTCCAGCTTCCTCAAGCACGCCGACCGCGCCGCGAAGAAGTACGGCGTCTCCGGCGCCGAAATCCTCGTCGAGGCGGGCAAGCGCAAGCTGATCGGCGGCCAGGAGGACCAGCTGATCGAACTCGCCGTGGGCCTCGCCGCTCGCGGCTCCGACACCGAAGCGAGGGCCAGCTGATGTCCAACCCGGTTCTGACGGCGGTCGAAGAGCGCGCCGAGGAGATCGCCGCGGCCGCCGCCTCGAACGAGCGGCTCGGCAGGCTCGACGACCGAGCGGCCAAGGTGCTCCGCGAGACCGGTGTGATCAAGATGCTGCAGCCCGCCCGGTACGGCGGAGCGGAGGCGCATCCGGCCGAGTTCGCCGAGACGGTGATGAAGGTCGCGAGCCACGACGGCTCCACCGGCTGGGTCGCCGGCATCGTCGGGGTCCACCCGTGGGAGATGGCGATGGCCGACCCCCGGGTGCAGGAGGAGATCTGGGGCGAGGACACCGACACGTGGATCGCCTCGCCGTACGCCCCGCTCGGCGTGCTCAAGCCGGTCGACGGCGGTTACGTCTTCAACGGGCACTGGCAGTTCTCGTCCGGGACCGACCACTGCGACTGGATCTTCCTCGGCGCCTTCATGGGCGACGAGGAGGGCAACGTGGCCCAGCCTCCGGTGTCCTACCACGTGATCCTGCCGCGGTCGGACTACGAGATCGTCGAGGACTCCTGGGACGTCGTGGGCCTGCGCGGCACCGGCAGCAAGGACATCATCGTCAAGGACGCGTTCGTCCCGTCGTACCGGGTGATCCCGTTCAGCACGATGCTCGACGGGTCGGCGCCCAGGGACGCCGGGCTGGACAACCCGACCTACCACGTCCCGTTCACCACGGCCTTCCCGCTGGGCATCACCTCCGCGGTGATCGGCATCTGCGAGGGTGCCCTGGCGCACCACATGGCCTACCAGCAGAAGCGCGTGCAGATCACCGGCACCAAGATCAAGGACGATCCCTACGTGCTGTTCGCGATCGGCGAGGCGGCGGCCGAGATCCACGCCTCCCGCGTCGCGTTGCTCGACAACGTCTCCCGGATCTACGACAAGGTGGCAGCGGGCGCGGAGATCGGCTTCGAGGAGCGCGCGGTCAGCCGCCGCACCCAGGTCGCCGCGGCGTGGCGCGCCGTCCGCGCGATGGACGAGATCGTCGCCCGCTCCGGCGGCAACGGCCTGCGCATGGACAACCCGATCCAGCGCTTCTGGCGCGACGGCCACATGGGCATGGTGCACGCCATCCACGTCCCGGGCGCCGTCTTCCACGCGTCCGCGCTGACCGAACTCGGCATCGAGCCGCCGCCGGGCCCGATGCGCTCGATGATCTGACCGCCCCGCCGCACAGAGATAGGAAGAACGCACATGCCCCAGATCCGCGGCCTCGGATACCTCACGGTGCAGACCCGGGACATCGACCGCTGGCGCGAGCTCACGGTCGACGCCCTCGGGCTCCAGGAGGCCACCGGTCCCCACGCCGACGGGCTCTACCTGCGCATGGACGAGCGGGCCGCCCGGCTGATCGTGCTGCCCGGCGACACCGACAAGGTGCTCGCCGTCGGCTGGGAGGTGCGCGACCAGTTCGGGCTCGCGGCCGTCGGCCGCGACGTGGAGGCGGCAGGCACGGCGGTCAAGGCGCTGTCGCAGGCGGAATGCGACGAGCGGCGCATCGAGGCCGGGATCGCCTTCGAGGACCCGACCGGCACTCCCGTCGAGGTGTTCTTCGGGCCGGTGCTCGACCACAGCCCGGTCGTCACCAAGCACGCCCACCGGTTCGTCACCGGCGATCAGGGCATGGGCCACGTGGTGCTGCCGACGACCTGTCCACAGGAGACGGTCGAGTTCTACACCGAGGTGCTCGGCTTCCTGCCGCGCGGCGCCATCCGCGTCGGCGGCGGAGCCCCGGACGCCCCGCCGCGCCGGGTGCGGTTCATGGGCGTGAACCAGCGCCACCACAGCCTCGCGGTCTGCCCGGCCCCGCACGGCGAGCCGCCGGGCCTGGTGCACCTGATGGTCGAGGTCGAGGAGATCGACACCGTGGGCCGGGCCCTCGACGAGGTCAACCGGCGCGGCTTCTCGCTGTCGTCGACCCTGGGCAGGCACACCAACGACAAGGCGATCTCCTTCTACGTCCGCGCGCCCGGCGGCTGGGACATCGAGTACGGCTGCGACGGCCTGCTCGTCGACGAGACGTACTACACGGCGGAGGAGATCACCGCGGACAGCTACTGGGGCCACGACTGGTCCGGCTCGGAACCGCTCGCGGCGTTCAGCCAGGAAGGGTGAGCCGCCGATGAGCCCCCGGCCGGTGCACCCGGTGCCGCTGTCGCAGGTGGAAGCGTTCGACCACGAAGCCGATGTCCTCGTCGTCGGCTTCGGGTGTGCCGGCGCGGCGGCCGCTTTCGAGGCGGCGTCCGCCGGCGCCGACGTCATCGTCCTGGAACGCGCCGGGGGCCCTGGCGGGTCCTCGGCGCTGTCCGGCGGCGAGCTGTACCTCGGCGGCGGCACGCGCGTCCAGCGGGCGTGCGGTTTCGACGACACGCCGGACGAGATGTTCGCCTACCTCGAAGCGGCCCTCGGCCCGCACGCCGACGCGGAGAAGCTGCGGCTGTACTGCGACGAGAGCGTGGAGCACTTCGAGTGGCTCTGCGCCCGCGGGCTGACCTTCGAGGAGTCGATGTACGACGCCCCGAGCTGGATGCCGCCGACCCGCGACGGGCTGATGTGGCTGGGCGAGAACGCCTGGCCCTACAACACGATCGCGCGGCCGGTCCCGCGCGGCCACCGGCCCGCCGCGGAGAACTTCGGCGGCTGGCTGATCATGGAGCGCCTCGCGTCGGCCGCGCACGAGGCCGGGGCGCGGACGCACGCCGACACGCTCGCCACCGCGCTCGTCGTCGACGAGTCCGGGCGGGTTGTCGGGGTGGTGGCGACCAACTACGGCAAGACCGTCCACTACCGCGCCCGCCGCGGAGTGGTGCTCACCACCGGCGGCTTCGTGGATGACGAGGAGATGCTCGCCGACCACGCGCCGGTGCTGCTCGGGCACGGCAAGGTCAGCGACGGCCTCGACGACGGCAGCGGGATCCGGATGGCCGCCGCCCTCGGCGCGGCGACCCGGCGGATGGCGCAGGTGGAGGCGGCGTTGACCGCGCTGCCGGCGATGGTCTGCCGCGGCATGCTCGTCAACGCGCGGGGCCAGCGGTTCATCAACGAGGACGTGTACCCGGGCATGTTCAGCCACGCCGCGCTGCACAACCCGGCGCCGTGGTGGGTGATCATCGACGAGGCGGGCTACGACGCCATTCCCGAGCGCGACCTCTGGGGCGTGCGACCGCAGCACGTCGCCGAAACCCTTGCAGAGCTGGAAGAAGAGCTCGGCATGCCGGCAGGTGCGCTCGAAACGACCGTCGCGACGTACAACCGGCACGCCGTCGAGGGCGACGACCTCCACTTCCACAAGAACCCGGCGTGGCTGCGCGAGCTCGAACCGCCGTTCGCGGCGGTGAACCCGGCGCTCGGGTTCAACCCGGGAGGCGGCGACGCGGCGCCGCCGGGCACGGGCATCGCCGGGTTCACGCTCGGCGGCCTGCACACCACAGTGGACGGTGCCGTGCTCGACGTCTCGGGCAAGCCGATCGCGGGGCTTTTCGCGGCGGGGAGGGCGAGTTCCGGAATCCACGGCGAAGGCTACGTGAGCGGCACGTCACTGGGAGACGGAACGTTCTTCGGCCGCCGCGCGGGCCGCACCGCCGCACAGGTCTAGCAGGCGTCACCCCGGCCCCGGGGACGCCCGGTGCCTGACACCGGCGCTGATTTCGCGCGAAATCGCCACCCCTCCCTCACGGGAACCGGTGATTTCGCGCGAAATCGGCGTCCTGCATCCTATACATCCACGCCCCGCACGCCACTCTGGAACGACGCTCAAGTCCACTGCGGACACGAGACGCAGGACGTCAGTGCTCGGGGCGCGGGGATGGCGACCGTTCGGCTTGGTCTTCGGCCGCGGGAGTTTCGCCGAGGTGGGTGGCGGCCCAGGTGGCCAGGAGGGTCATGGCATCGGCCGAAGGGCTGCCGGGTTCGGGGCTGTAGACGGTGAGGACCAGGCCGGGGTCGGCGGGCAGCGGCATCGTCTCGTAGGTGACCGTGATGTCGCCGACGACGGGGTGGTGGAAGGTCTTGGTGCCGGTGTAGTGCAGGCGCACGTTGTGCTTGGCCCAGCGCACCCGGAATTCCTCGCTGCGGGTGGACAGTTCGCCGACCAGGTCGGAGATGCCCCGGTCGTAGGGGTCGCGGCCGGCGTCGGTGCGCAGCAGGTTGACCGCGCTGTCGGCCATCCACTCCCAGTCGGGGTAGAAGTCCCGCGCTCGGGGGTCGAGGAAGCAGAACCGGACGAAGTTGACCGGTTGGCCGGGGTCGGGGTGCAGCGGGTCGGGGTAGAGCGGGGAGTAGAAGGCGTAGGCCAGCTGGTTGCCGCAGACGAAGTCGTGGCGGGCGTTGCGCACGAACGCCGGCACCGTCATGGAGTCCACCAGGCGCTGCACCATCGGCCGGATGGTCTTCGTGCGGCGGGGCCGGGGCCGCTGCGGGCTGGTGGTGGCGCTGCGGTGCAGGTCGAACAGGTGGGAGCGCTCGGCCTCGTTCAGTTGCAGTGCGCGGGCGATTGCGTCGAGCACCGATTCGGAGACGCCGTTGACCTTGCCGCGCTCGATCTGCGTGTAGTAGTCGACCGAAAGCCCGGCCAGGGTGGCGACCTCCTGGCGGCGCAGCCCGGGCACGCGGCGCTTGGCGGCGTCGTAGACCGGCAGCCCGACCTGGTCGGGGGTGATCCGGGCCCGTCGCGACGCCAGGAACTCGCCGATCTCGGCGTGGTGCTGCTTGCCCATGCCGCCGACGCTACGACGCCCGGCCCACCGATGCCAGGCTCTGCGAGGGGGGTGCTGCCGGCACCCCCCTGAACACCGCCTCCCACACCCGCGACGTGCGGCGTTTCCTGGACATCGGGATCCGCTGCGGACCCGATGAAGAGCCACCTGGAGGGGCGGAGACGTTGAGCACATCGCTGCGGGGTGCCACGAGCAGCACGCGGACGCCGGGACTGGTCTACGTGATCGCGGCGGGCATCTTCCTGATGGGCACCACCGAGTTCATGATCGCGGGGCTGCTGCCCGAGGCTGCTGCCGACCTGGGCGTGGATGTCGCGCAGGCGGGCCTGTTGGTGTCCGCTTTCGCGGTCGGGATGATCGTCGGGCCGCCGGTGATGGCGTTGGCCACGCTGCGCCTGCCCCAGCGGGCGACGTTGGTGCTGTCGCTGGTGGTGTTCGCGGTCGGGCACGTCGTGGCGGCGTTGAGCGGTTCGTTCGCCGTGGTGACCGTCTCGCGGGTGGTCACCGCGCTGGCCACCGGGACGTTCTGGGCGGTGGGTGCCGTGGTGGCCACCACGGCCGCCGGTCCGGGGAAGAGTGCCCGGGCGCTGTCGGTGATGTCGGGCGGGCTGAGCCTGGCCGTGGTCGCCGGTGTGCCGTTGGGCACCTTCGTCGGGCAGTACACCGGTTGGCGGGGCCCGTTCTGGATGCTGGCCGGCCTGGCGCTGCTGGCCATCGTGGCGGTGCTGCGATTCATGCCGGCCGCCACCGGCCCTCAGCGCGCGGAGGTCACGGTGCGCGGGGAGCTGGCCACGCTGCGGCCGTGGCGGATGTGGGTCGTGCTGGGCGCGATCGGGCTCGCCCAGGCCGGGTTCCTCGGCGCCTACAGCTACATCAGCCCGCTGCTCACCGACGGCGCCGGCATCCCGGTCGAGTTCGTGCCGCTGGTGCTGGTCGGATTCGGGATCGGCGCGCTGGTGGGCACGGCCGTGGGCGGTCGTCTCGGCGACCGCCGTCCGCTCGCGACAGTCGCCGGAGCGTTCGCGCTGACGTCGTTGTTGCTGGCGCTGATCGTGTTCAGCTCGACCCGGTCGACGGTCGTGGTCGCGCTGGTCGTCCTGCTCGGGGCGTCGGGGCTCGGGGCCAACCCGGTGCTGATCGCCCAGACGCTGCGCCACGCGGGCAACGGTTCGACGCTGGCCTCCTCGCTGGCGACCGCGGCGTTCAACCTGGGCACCGCCGTCGGTGCCGCGGTGGCCGGGGCCACCCTGTCGACCTCGTGGGGGCTGGTCGGACCTGCCGCGCTGGGCGCTGTCGTGACCGGTGCGGCGCTGCTGCCGATCGGACTGCTCGCGGCTGCCACGACTCGACGCGCCCAGGGCGATGCGCCCGGAAGCCGCCATGAACGCGAAGACGAGACACCTGTTCCTGCTGCGGTGAGTTGAACCCACGGGCCGCCAGTTCGGCCGTATCCGCGGCTATGGGGCCCGGTAGCCGGGCGGGGTCGGGGGCAAGCCCGGCTACCGGGAGGATCGGCGCGCTGGGGTCGGGGAGGGCGCGCCGATCCGGTCAGGGTCAGGCGGCTCTGGACGAGTCGCCTTCAGGTGGAGCGCGGAGGCGGTGGCGGCCGGTGTACTCGGCTTCGCGTTCGGCCTCGATGTCCTGGATCAGCTGCCAAACTCCGTAGGCGTCGTCGTCGGCATCGCCGTGCTGCGGATTCGAGGCCGGGACGAGCAGCATCGCGAAGATGACGACGTTGAACGCGATGAGCGTGCCCAGCTGCAACCAGAACATGACGCCTCCCTTGTCACCGTCCGATGTGGTCAGATCAGCGTTCTCGCTTGAGGCACTGCTGATTTCGCAAGTGCCGCGCCGCCACGCCGGATCGGGCTGGACTTGATGTCTTCTTGCGCGCCTCGGCGATCCGCACGCAAACCGCGCAGCGCGGCCGGGTCGTGGTCGGATGCCCGACGGCGGCCCACATCACCTCGGCACCGCACTCTCCGGCCCCGCCGCGCTGAAGCACGAGATGCGTGTCCAACGGCCGCAATCCAGGCGACGGCAACCACCGAGGCCACGACTCCAACACCAACGAAACCACCTCCACGGTTCGGAACTTGCGTATTGGTTGCGTAGACACCATGTTGGTTGGTTGCCAGGGTGCACCACCAGTGATCTAATTGGGTGATCTGTTTGCGCTGATCAACCAATAGGATGTGGTGCATGGCCGCAACCGCAGGTACGCCGCGTGCCAGGGCGTTGTCGGCGGCTCTCCGCGAAGCCAGATTGGCCAGCGGCGTCGGTTCACGAGAACTGGCGAGACAACTGGAGCTGTCGCACACCCAGATCTCCCATTGGGAGAACGGCCATCGGGTGCCCAATGTCGAAACGGTCGCGATGATCCTGACCGTGCTTCGCGTTTCCCCGCGCGAGCGGGAGAGAATCCTCGACCTGGCGCGCAACGTTGCAGAGCCGAACTGGCTCACGGTTGGGATGAACGGCATCCCGCAACAGCTGGCAGGTGTCGTGGAGTGCGAACGTTCGGCCTCGTCGATCGTCGAGTGGTCGCCGATGGTGGTGCCCGGGCTGCTCCAAACTTCCGACTACACAAGAGCGGTCAAGGAAGCCGCCGGGTTGTCGCAGACCGACGTCGAGCTGCGCGTGATGCTCAACGTGAGTCGTCGGGAGGTCCTGACCCAGCGGAATCCGGTGAGCTTCCATGCATTGATCGGGGCGGCAACTCTGCACGAACCCATCGGTCCGGAGGGCGTGGTGCTGGATCAACTCCGGCACTTGGTCGAAATAGCCGACCGCCCCAACGTGGTGGTTCAGCTGATGCCGCTGCGCATCGGATGGCACCCGGGATGGGCGGGTCCGTTCGTCTTGTACGAGTTCCGAGACACTTCGCCCGTCGTGCACTTCGAACATCACAGTTCGGGTGCCTTCATCCCGACTGAGCACGATGTCGTGGAATACCAGAAGGCCGTGACCTGGCTCAGCGAGATCGCGATGGATGAAGCCGACTCGATTGACCTCATCGCAAAGACCATTTCGGAGATGGAGGAAAGATGAGCCCCCATGCCTGGCAGAAGTCCAGCTTCTCCAACGCCAACGGCAACTGTGTCGAATTATCCAGGCCGCTCGGGCTGATCCGGGACTCGAAGGACCCGGACGGGCCGCGTCTGGACGTCGACGTCGCGGGTTTCCTGCGGGCCGTCAAGGCTGGGCGTTTCGAGCGGTGAGCGGGTGGGTCTCGTGAGTGTTGAAACCGGTTCTTGCCGGTCTCAGCACTCACGACCCCGCTAGTGGTGCGTCGCTCCCCGGAGCCCACGTTCGGCGCGGCGAACAGGTCCGCCGTGCATCCCATCGGCGGTACTCTCGCGAGATGCGACCCCTTCGGTACTCCATCAACGTCACGTTGGACGGGTGCTGCGATCATCGTGCAATCCCCGCTGACGAAGACTTGCATCGTCACGCGGTCGAGAACCTCGACCAGGCCGATGCCCTTCTCTTCGGCCGGGTGACTTACGAAATGATGGAATCGGCGTGGCGGCCGCCGGCGCCGGCGGGAGCGAGACCTGATTGGATGGAACCCTTCGCCCAGGCGATCAACGCGGCGAAGAAGTACGTCGTGTCGAGCACCCTGGAGCAGGTCGATTGGAACGCGGAACTCGTGCGCGGGGACCTGGCCGGCGCCGTTCAGCAGCTCAAGCGGGAGCCGGGCAAGGGACTGTTCGCAGGAGGCGTGAAGCTCCCGCTGGCGTTGGCGGAGCTGGGATTGATCGATGAGTACGAGTTCGTGGTGCATCCCAGGCTCGCGGGCCACGGGCCGACGTTGTTCGCGGGGCTGTCGAAGCATGTCGACCTGAAGCTCGTGAGCCGGCTGGAGTTCGGCTCGGGCGCAGTGGCGATGCGGTACGAGCCGAGAAGGTAGCCATCGGGTGCCAGGTCCACTGAGGACGCTTCCGGTGGACCCGAGGTCTCAGAGTGGCGAATAGGCCAGAGCGACGCGGGAAACCGCGGTCCAGGTGCTCGGCAGGCCCTGGGCCGCGGTGTTCCGTGCCGCGTCAGGCCTTCGGCTCGGGCGGTAGCAGGCGTTTCGAAGCTTCGTGGGCGCCCAGTGCGAGTTCCGCCCGGTTGGGGCCGCTGCGCTTCTCCGCCGCCTCGGCGTTGCCGCCCGCCACCCACACCGGCCCGTGCGGCAGCCTTTCGAGGCCTTCCCGGGCCACGTCGTCGGGTTCCGCGACGTTGAGGCCCGGGATGTCGAAGTTGAGTCCGGCGCGCTCCATCGCCGGTGTCCGGGTCACGCCGAGCACCAGCTCCAGGACGTCCACGCCGTGTTCCCGCAGTTCGAGCCACAGGCCCTCGGCGAACACCCGGGAGAACGCCTTCACCGCCGAGTAGACGCTGATCTGGGCCTGGCCCAGGTAGCCCGCCATCGAGCCGACCAGGACCACCCCGCCGCGGGCCCGCTCCTTCAGCAACGCTCCGAAGTGGTGGGTGAGCGCGAGCTGCGCGGTGATGTTCAGGTCGATCACGCCATGCACGCGGTCGAGGTCGCCCGTGACGAACTCGTGGCCGTAGGTGTTGGCGCCCGCGTTGAAGATCAGCAGGCCGACGTCGAGGTCGTCGGTGACCTCCCTGACGGACCGCAACGCGCCCGGGTCGAGCAGGTCGAGCTCAAGCGCGTGCACCTGCACGCCCTTGGCCCGCACCGCATCGGCGGTGGCCTTCAGCGGCCCCGGTTTCCGCGCGATCAGCACCAGGTTGATCCCGGCGTCGGCGAGCTGGTGGGCGAACGAGGCGCCCACGCCTTCAGATCCGCCGGCGATGACCGCCCATGGTCCGTACTTCGTGGTGTCGAGCACTCAGTCCTCCGCCTGGATCGCGATCTCGCCGCGGGCCGCCGCTGCGCGCACGGAATCCCGCAATGCCTTGCAGCCGCTGAAGAATCGGCCGTTCGGCCCGGATCCCGGCTGCGCGTCGCGGCGCTCCGCGCAGGCCCGGACGGCGTCTTCGTGCCACTGGATGCTGGTCTGGTCCCAGCTGCTCTTGCGGACCTCGACGCGGCCGCCGCAGGCGCCGCACTGCACGGGCTGCATGGGCGAATCGACGAGCCGGCCGTCTGCGCGCACCGCCATCAGACGGCCTGCGCCTTGCGCGCCAGGTTCTCCTCGACCTCGCGGCGCCAGGCCTCGCTGGGCCGGGTGGTGTCGATCTCGAACTCGAACCGCTCCACCATCTCGGGCGTCACGTCCGCCGCGTCGACGTAGAACTGCTCGTACCACCGGCGAAGCTGGTAGACCGGGCCGTCCTCCTCGCACAGCAGCGGGTTGTCGATGCGGGTCTTGTTCTTCCAGATCTGCACGTCCTGCTCGAAGCCGATCTTGATGAAGTCGCCCATCTTGCGGGCCATCTCGTCCGCGTCGTCGCCCCGCATCCGGTCGGTGCGCTTGACGATGATCCCGTACTGCAGCACGAAGGAGTTCGCGGTGACCGGGTAGTGGCAGTTGATCAGCACCGACTCGACGTCGCCGTCGCTGTAGTGGTAGGTCAAATCGTCGATCATGAACGACGGGCCGTGGTAGGCGGCCACCGACGTGTTGCCGAGCATGCGGGGCGCGCCGCTGCCGGATTCCTGCGGGCGGGCGTCCTCCCGCCCGACGCCGTTCTGGATCTGGGTCGCGGTGTGGCCCTCGAAGATGTTCTTGAAGTACGTCGGGAACGAGTAGTGGACGTAGAAGAAGTGCGCCATGTCCACCACGTTGTCCACGATCTCGCGGCAGTGCGCGTTCTCGATGGTGACCGAGTACCACTGCCAGTCGGTCCACTCGTCGCTGGTGGCGCCCTCGATGCGCGGGATGGTCACATCGGCGGGCGGCGGATTGCCCTCGGGGTCGTTCCACACGAAGAACATCCCGTCCTGCTCCAGGGTCGGCCACGCCGCCGTCCGCGCGCGCAGCGGAACCCGGCGCGCGTAGGGGATGCTCTTGCACTTGCCGTCGCCGCCCCACCGCCAGTCGTGGAACGGGCAGGCGATCTCGTCGCCCTTGACCGAGCCCTGCGACAGGTCGCCGCCCATGTGCCTGCAGTACGCGTCGACCACGTTCAGCTCGCCGTGGGAATCGGCCCAGACCACCAGTTTCTGGCCGAACGCCTGCACCGTGTGCGGCTCGCCGTCCTTGAAGTCCTTGGCGAGCCCGAGGCAGTGCCAGCCGCGTGCGAACCGGGTGGGCGCCTCGTCCACCTCGATCTGCCGGACCTCCTCCACAGCGGTCATGCTCGTCATCCCTTCCTGTGAGCAGTGGGTCACCGCGAAAGTAGGCGGGGACGGCCGCCGGAACCGGCGATGATCCCACTCACCGGTACCTTCCGGAGACCGCTGCCGATGGCAGGCCGCACGATGGGAAACCCGACGCCGCAACGGGAGGACGAGCATGACCGACGAGGTGCTGGAGCGGGTCCGCGACGTCCTGCCGGCGATCGCGGAGCGGACCCGGGCCGCGGAGGAGGACCGGCGGCTGCCGGCGGAGACGGTGGCCGACCTGGTGTCGGCCGGCGCGTTCCGGATGCTGCAGCCGAAGCGCTACGGCGGCCTGGAAAGCGATCCCGTGCGCTTCTACGAGGTGGTCCGGGAAGTGTCCACAGTGTGCGGTTCCAGCGGCTGGGTGCTCTCGATCCTCGGCGTGCATCCCTGGCACGTCGGGCTGTTCCCCTGCGAAGCGCAGGACGAGGTCTGGGCGGGCGGCCCGGACGTGCTGATCTGCTCGTCGTACGCGCCCATCGGCCGCCTGACCGCGGTCGAGGGCGGTTACCTGCTCAGCGGCCGGTGGGGCTTCGCGTCCGGATGCGACCACGCGAGCTGGGCGCTGGTCGGCGGGCTGGTCGTCGGCGAGGAGGGACGGCCGGTCGACTTCCTCAGCGTCCTGGTGCCGCGCGCGGACTTCCAGGTGCTGGACGTGTGGGATCCGGTGGGGCTGCGCGGCACCGGCAGCAACGACATCGTCGTGGACAAGGCTTTCGTGCCCGCACACCGAATCGTCCGCAACTACGACGTGTCGCAGCTGCGCGCCCCCGGCCGGGCGGTGAACCCGGGCCCGCTGTTCGCGCTGCCGTTCGGCGCGGTGTTCACGACCGCCGTCGCCGCACCCGTCGTGGGAGTCGTGTCGGGTTGCTACGAGACCTACGTGTCGGCCATGCGCGACCGGGTGCGGCTGAGCCTCGGTGGCGGCCGGTTCGTGGAGGACCAGGGCGCGCAGGTGGCCGTGGCGCGGGCGGCGTCCGAGATCGACGCGGCGGTGCTGCAGCTGGACCGCAACATGACCGACCTCTACGACCACGCCGTCCGGGACGCGGAGATCCCGATGGAGCTGCGGCTGCGCGCCCGCCGGGACCAGGTGCGCGCCACCGAGCGCGCGTTGGCGGCGATCGACCTGCTGTTCCAGAGCGCGGGCGGGAACTCGCTGCGCCGGGGGAACCCCATCGAACGGGCCTGGCGCGACGCGCACGCGGGCAGCACGCACGTCGCCAACGACCCGCAGCGCGCCCTGGCGCTGTACGGCATGGGCGCGTTCAGCCTCCCCGTCGAGGACACGCTGGTCTGATCGCCTGCCTCCGGGCCGCTCGCTCAGGACGAACGAGCGGCGCGGGGACGTGGTCGGGGAATCCCGGTCTGCCTGTCAGCTCTCCGAGTGTTCGAAGGCTGGGGTCAGGGTCTGTGCCGGTCTCCGGTTCCGTCATCAGCGGTCTGATAGTCGTCGATCGATGATCACAAGCCTTCGACGAACGTGAGCCGCCTGTCCAGCGCTTGCTCACGCACCTGAAGAGCTTCCGCGTACTCAGGCGAGGCGTACCACTCGTGCGCGCGATCCAAGGACGGGAACTCGGCGACGATCACACGTTGTCCGGCCGGCCGGTCACCCTCGACGACCTCGGTCGTGCCACCCCGGGCGAGGTAGCGCCCGCCGTACTGGGCGATAGAACGTTCCGCGAGCGACTGGTACCTGCCGACCAGCGACTCGTCGACGATATTGACCTCGGAGATAACAAGTGCAGTCACACCTAGATCATCGCAGGACTGCCGACCCGTCCGAATGCCGAACCCTCACTGGACACGGCACGCCGGGACGGCGGGCGGATCGTGAGCTGGACCCGCTCGATGGCTCCGGCAGGGAGACCAGCGCGGGAGAATGCGCCCCTGGCCGATCCGATCGCCGGCGGGCCCGGGAATGCGGAAGCCCGTGGTACGGGGCCTGCCCGTCCCGGTGAGCGGTACGTTGGCGGAGACGGCCACGAGGCGAACCCGCACAATCAGACGTCGATGCGGATCAACCGAGGGGGGACACGTGCCGAGAATCGCCGAGGCCCGGCCGGCCGCGGAGCCGAGCTCGCAGGAGCAGAAGGCGCGCCAGCGCCGGATCCTGCGCGCCGCCGCAGGCCTCGCGGCCGAGCGAGGGCTCGACCGCGTGCAGATGCATGACGTGGCCAAGGAAGCAGGCGTCGCGATCGCCACGCTCTACCGCTACTTCCCCTCGAAGACGCACCTGTTCACCGCAGTCATGGCGGAGCAGGTCGAGCAGCTGGACAAGCTGGCACGGCCGCCGCGCGCGGATCAGGACCCGGTGGACGCCGTGTGCGAACTGCTGCTGCGGTCCACCCGCCAGCTGCTGAGCAAGCCGTTGCTGGCCAGCGCGATGATGCAGTCCAACGTCCAGGCCAACGCGGCGACGGTGAACGAGGCCATCCGCATCGACAAGATGATGAACGAGGCGGTGTTCCGGATGCTCGGCCTCGAGAGCCCGACGGCCCGCGACGTCCGCCTCGTGAGCCTCGTCATCGAGTGCTGGTACGGAATGCTGAGCTCGGCGCTCAACGGCCGGATCTCGATGGCGGACGTCGAGGTGGAGATCCGGCTCGCCTGCGGCCTCCTCCTGGCGGCCCGCTCGAACGCACCGGAACCCACCGCCCTGGAAGACTGACCCCTCCGCTCGTCCCTCCGCTCGTCCCTCCCCGCACCTCACCCGGCCGACACCGAGCTCCCGACCCCGTTTCCCGCAATTTCCATTGAAATCGAACCTTCGATTTCAATGGAAATTGCGGATCAGGTCGGGCCGGACCACCGGCCCACCCCGGACTACCGGCCTGATCCCCGGGCCACCGGCCTGATCCCCTCGGTCGTCCGGGTTCCGCCTTCGGTCCGCAATTTCCATTGAAGTTGGACCTTCGATTTCAATGAGGTGATCTCAGTGGATTTTGCCGTGTTCGTGGTGGGTGAGGGTGAGTGCGGCGCGGACGATCGCGGTGATTTTGCGGGGGCTGGCGGTGATGCGTTTGAGTGTGCGCCAGCGTTCGGTGAGGAGCGCAAAGCCGCGTTCTCCCTGGGCTCGTAGGCCTCTGAGCAGGGCGTTGTAGGTGCGGTTGTCGGCCTCGAGTGGGTGGCCTGTGAAGGATTTGTGGTGCTTGATCGGTGTGTGGACACCGATGCCGGCGCCCTGGAAACCGCCGTCGGCGAGTGTCGGTAGATCCAGCTGGGAGGCTGCCCAGTACAGGGCGCCGAGGACGTGGTTTTCGGCGGCGGTGATGTCGTGGACGCTGCCGGGCTCGACCGGTGAGGACCAGAGCGGGAAGCCGGTCGGGTCGGTGAGGACCAGGACATTGCCGCCGTGGGTGTGGTGTTTGCCGGAGAACCAGCGGTCGACCGGGTTGCCTTTCTTGTTCAGGGTTGTCTCGCCCAGTCGGTCGGAGGCGAACAGTTTGCCGTCCATGATCAGGTAAGGCTCGCCCTCCCTCGCTGCTTTCTTGAGTGCGTCGTGCAGGTCAGGGGCTTGTTCAGCGAGCACGCCGATGACCTCGTCGACGTAGCGGTAACCGGTCGCCCGTGCGATGTTGTTGTCCCGGGCCAAAGCGGGGATCGCGGTGCGGTCCCGGAACCACCGCAGACCCAGCACGGCCTGTTTGAACGGAGTCAAAGCCCGCCGCCCACGCGGGGTCCCGCGACGTCGGCGTTCCTCGGCCAGCAGGCGGCTGAGGTAGTGGGCGAGTTCGTCGGCGACATCAAGCGTGGCACGATAGGTGATCACGTGGGGTCCTGACTCTGCGGAAGATGATCTTGTGGTGAGACCTCTTCTACCAGGACCCCACGCCCACTCTCTTCAAACCCCCAGCACGCACCACCTCAAGAACCTCGGCCCCATTCCACTGAGATCACCTCAATGGAAATTGCGGATCAGGTCGGGTGGTTACTTCTTCTGGGGCGCGATGTTCTGCACTCCCGTGGTGTCCAGCTCCGCGACGCTGTAGGCCGCGTAGGTCTGGTACGGGCTCCGGCCCGCGAAGTACGGCGTGAGCTGGTCGTCGAGCTCCGCGACGCTGAAGGCGCCCGCCGCCGCCGTGAACTTCCGCTCCACCGTGGGCGCGGCCAGCAGCGCGACCATGTCGCCGTAGACCACGAAGACCTGGCCGTTGATCTCGTCCGCCGCCGGCGAGGCCAGGTAGGCCACGAACGAGCCCACCCGCTCCGGCGCCAGGATGTCCAGGTCGCCCCCGTTCGGGTCGTCGCTGAACACGTGGGCCGTCATCCCGGTCCGCGCCCGCGGGCAGATCGCGTTGGTGCGAACCCCGTACCGCGACAGCCCCTGCGCGCTCGACAGGGTCAGCGCGGTGATGCCGGCCTTCGCCGCCGAGTAGTTCGGCTGGCCCGCGGCGCCGAACAGGAACGCCTCCGACGTGGTGTTCACGATGCGGCCGTAGACGGGCCCGCCCGCCGCCTTGCTGGCGTTGCGCCAGTGCACCGCCGCAGCGCGCGAGACGGCCGCGTGGCCCTTGAGGTGGACGTGGATGACGTCGTCCCAGTCGCGCTCGGTGAGGTTGAAGATCATCGTGTCCCGCAGGACGCCCGCGTTGTTCACCACGACGTCCAGGCCGCCGAAGGTGTCCACGGCCGCCTCGACCAGCCGGTCGCCGGTGGACCAGTCGCCCACGTCGCCGGTCACCGCTACCGCGTCGCCGCCCGCGGACTTGATCTCGTTCACGACGTCCTCGGCGGCCGGGCCCATGTCGTTCACGACCACGTTGGCCCCGTGGGCCGCGAGCGCGAGCGCTTCCGCGCGCCCGAGCCCTGCGCCGGCGCCGGTCACGACCGCGGTGCGGCCCTCCAGCGTGCTGTCGCTCATCGCGTGCTCCTCGTCCTGCATCCGACGGTCCCGGCACGTCCGTGCCCGGTCTCGGGCCGAAAACTAGTATTCATTCTTCTAGCGAGCGCTCCCCAGTCCCACTGAGCGAGCCTGAAGCGGTCCGCTCTCGTCGCGGTGGTGTTTCAATGCGGATAGATAATGAATTCTAGGGCTGCGGGGCGCGTCGTCCCGCATGCGGATGGAGAAGCCAGATGCCCGAGGCCGTCATCGTCGAGGCCGGTCGAACGCCGGTCGGCAAGCGCTACGGAGCCCTGTCCGGGCTGCATCCCGCCGAACTCCTCGGCCTCGCCCAGCGGGGCGTGCTCGACCGGGCCGGCCCGGACCCGGCGAAGGTCGGCCAGGTCGTCGGCGGCTGCGTGACGCAGGTGGGGGAGCAGTCCAACAACGTCACCCGGAACGCCTGGCTGCACGCCGGCCTGCCCCACGCCACCGCGTGCACCAGCATCGACTGCGCCTGCGGCTCGTCCCAGCAGGCCGTGCACCTGGTCGCCGGGCTGATCGCCGGCGGCGCCGTCGACATCGGGATCGCCTGCGGCGTCGAGGCGATGAGCCGCGTCTTCCTCGGCGCGGCCCTGGCGCCGGGCACCGGCATCCCGGTGCCGGACTCCTGGTCGATCGACATGCCCGACCAGTTCACCGCCGCCGAGCGGATCGCCCGCAACCGCGGCATCACCCGCGCCGACGCCGACGCGCTTGGCGCGGCTTCCCAGCAGAAGGCGGCGGTCGCCTGGTCCGAGGGGCGCTTCGACGGCCAGATCATCCCCGTCGACGCGCCGGTCCTGACCGAGGACGGCCCCACCGGCGAAACCGCCCTGGTGACCCGGGACCAGGGGCTGCGCGAGACCACGACCGAGGGCCTCGCCAAGCTCAAGCCGGTGATCACCGACGGCATCCACACCGCGGGCAACTCCTCGCAGATCAGCGACGGGGCGGCGGCCGTGCTGCTGATGAGCCGGGAGCGGGCCGAGGCGGAGGGCCTGCGGCCGCGGGCCCGGATCGTCGCCTCCGGGATGGTGGGCTCCGACCCGTACTACCACCTCGACGGCCCCGTGCACGCCACGGCGCACGTGCTGGATAAGGCGGGCATGGCGCTCGGCGACATCGACCTGGTGGAGATCAACGAGGCCTTCGCGTCCGTCGTGCTGTCGTGGGCCCAGGTGCACCGGGCCGACATGGACAAGGTCAACGTCAACGGCGGCGCGATCGCGCTCGGGCACGCCGTCGGCTCCACGGGCGCCCGGCTGATCACCCAGGCCGTCCACGAACTCGAACGCAGCGACCGCTCCACCGCGCTGATCACCATGTGCGCCGGCGGCGCGCACGCCACGGCCACCATCGTCGAACGGATCTGAGATGACACGAGGAACTCTGGGGTTGAGCGAGGAGCACCGCGACCTGCGGGACTCCGTGCGGGCCTTCGCCGGCCGGCACATCACCGAGACCGAGGTGCGCGCGGCGGTCGATGCCGACGCGGAGCAGCTGCCGCCCTTCTGGAAGCAGCTGGCCGCGCAGGGCCTGCTCGGGCTGCACCTGCCGGAGGCTGTCGGCGGCGCCGGTTACGGGCTGCTCGAACTCGCGGTCGTCCTCGAAGAACTCGGCCGCTGCATGGCGCCCGGTCCCTTCCTGCCGACCACGCTCACCAGCGCGGTGCTGCGCGAGGCGGGGCACCAGGCGCACCTCCCGGCGCTCGCGGACGGAACGGCGACCGGCGCGCTCGCCCTCGGCGACGGGTTCACCGCCGAGCGCACCGCGGACGGCGGTCTCCTCGTCTCCGGGACCGCCAAGCCGGTGCTCGGCGCGCACCTCGCGGACGTGCTCGTCCTCCGCGTCGCGCTGGAGGGGGCGCAGGCGTGGGTGGTGCTGCCGCGCTCCGCGGTCGAGGTCGCCGAGGTGCCCAGCCACGACCTCACCAGGCGGCTCGCCGAGGTCGCGGTCTCCCGCGCGCAGGTGCCCGCCGAGGATGTCCTCGACGTCGCGCCGCACCGGCCGCACGACCTCGCCGCCACGCTCTTCGCGGCGGAGGCGTGCGGCATCGCCGACTGGTGCACCACGACCGCCGCCGAGTACGCCCGGGTGCGGGAGCAGTTCGGCCGGCCGATCGGGCAGTTCCAGGGCGTCAAGCACCGCTGCGCCCGCATGCTGGCCCGCACCGAGGCCGCCCGGGCCTGCGCCTGGGACGCCGCCCGCGCGCAAGACGCGCAGGACGCCGCCGACGAGGTTGAGCTGGCCGTCACCGTCGCGGGAGCCACCGGCGTCGAGGCCGGGTTCAGCACCGCGAAGGACTGCATCCAGGTGCTCGGCGGCATCGGGTTCACCTGGGAGCACGACGCCGGTCTCTACCTGCGCCGCGCGCAGACGTCGCGATTGCTCCTGGGAGCGACCGGCCACTGGCACCAGCGGGTGGCGCGCCTGGCGCTGGACGGCACCCGCCGCGCGGTTTCGGTGGACCTGCCACCGGAGGCGGAGGAGATCCGGGCGGTGGTGCGCGCGGAGCTCGCCGAGGCGGCCGCCCTGCAGGGAAAGGAGCGCATCGCCTACCTCGCCGAGCACGGCTACACCGCGCCGCACCTGCCGAAGCCGTGGGGCCGGGGCGCCGACGCCGTCGAGCAGCTCACCATCGCGGAGGAGATGCGGGCCGCGCAGGTGCGCGCCCACGACATGGTGATCGGGAACTGGGTGGTCCCGACCCTGATCCAGCACGGCGACGAGGAGCAGCAGCGCCGGTTCCTCCCCGCGACGCTCCGCGGGGACATCACCTGGTGCCAGCTGTTCTCCGAGCCGGGCGCGGGATCCGACCTGGCCGGCCTGTCCACCAGGGCGGAGAAGGTCGACGGCGGCTGGAAGATCAACGGCCAGAAGGTGTGGACCTCCATGGCCCGCGAGGCGCACTACGGCATCCTCCTCGCCCGGACCGACCCGGACGTGGCCAAGCACAAGGGACTGTCGTACTTCCTGCTGAACATGGACGCCCCGGGCATCACCATCAGGCCGCTGCGCGAGCTGACCGGCGATGCCCTGTTCAACGAGGTGTTCCTGGACGACGTCTTCGTGCCCGACGACATGCTGGTCGCCGAGCCCGGCGACGGCTGGAAGCTCGCCCGCACCACCCTGGCCAACGAGCGCGTCGCGCTCTCGCACGACTCGTCGCTGGGCACGGGCGGCGAAGCGCTGCTCGAACTGGCGGCGGCGGAAGCCGACGACCACCGCCTCGCGGTGCTGGGGCAGATCCTCTCCGACGCCCAGGCGGGCGCGTTGCTCGGTCTCCGCCAGACGATCCGCTCGCTGAGCGGGCAGCAGCCGGGATCGGAGTCGTCGATCGCCAAGCTCCTCGGCGTGGAGCACATCCAGCAGGTGTGGGAGACCGCGATGGAGTGGCAGGGGCCCGCGGCGCTGCTCAACGGCCAGCGGCCGTCCGCGGATTCTCCCGGCGCGACCTGGAAGTTCCTCAACACCCGATGCCTGTCGATCGCGGGCGGCACCACCGAGGTCCAGCTCAACATCGTCGGCGAGCGGCTGCTGGGGCTCCCGCGCGACCCAGAGCCCCGCCCCAAGCCCTGATCTGACGCACACAGGAGAAACGCAAGAATGGCGATCGACCTCGACGAGGCGCTGAACGCCCGGCCCGCGAGCCGCGAGATCTCGTGGACGCGGCGGGACGTGCTGCTCTACCACCTCTCGCTCGGCGCCGGCGCCCGCGCCGACACCGAGCCGGAGCTGCCCTACACCTACGAGGGCGGCCTCCAGGTGCTGCCGACCTTCGCGATGGTGGCGGGGCAGGGGATCTCCGCGGGCGACCGCGCCGAGCCGGGCCTGGCGCTGCCCGGGATCGACATCGACCTCCGCAAGATCCTGCACGCGGGGCAGGCGCTGCGCGTGCACCGGCCGCTGCCCGCGTCCGGCACGGCCACCGTCACCAGCCGCGTCGTGGACGTGTGGGACAAGGGCAAGGCGGCGGTGATCGTGCTCGAATCGACCGCGGCGGACGGCGACGGCGCGGCGCTGTGGACGACGACCATGCAGATCTGGGCGCGCGGCGAGGGCGGGTTCGGCGGAGAACCGGGACCGGACGTCGCGGCCGAACTGCCGGAGCGCGAACCGGATGTCGTGCTGGAGTCGCCCACGACGCCCGCGCAGGCGCTGATCTACCGGCTCAACGGCGACATGAATCCGCTCCACGCCGATCCCGGCTTCGCCCGGGCGGCCGGTTTCGACCGGCCCATCCTGCACGGCCTGGCCTCCTACGGGCTGGTCGCCAAGGCGATCGTCGACGGGCTGCTCGACGGCGACGCCGCCCGGCTGCGCGCGTTCGAGGTGCGGTTCGCCGGCACGCTGCTGCCGGGGGAGACCATCCGGACCGCGGTGTGGCGCGACGGCGGGCGGCTGGTGCTGCGCTCGACGTGCCCCGACCGCGACGACGCGCCCGTGCTGACCCACGCCACCGCGGAGGTGGCATCGTGACCGCCGCGCAGAAACAGCCGCTGGAACTGACCGCCACGCCCCGCAACGAAGGCGTCGACGCCGCGGTGTCGGCGGCCCGCCGGGTGATCGCGTCGCTGCTGCACGCCGGGGACGGGTCGGCGGCGGAGATGAAGGAGGTCGCGGACCGGCTCAACGCCGTCGCGGACCACCTCGACGAGCACGCGCCCGCGATGGACCAGCGGATGGTGGACATGTGGTCGGGGGAGGGCATCACCCGCCACGACCCCGTGACCGGCCCCGAGAACGCGATCGCGCCGCCGCTGCACCTGACCGGGAAGGACGACGGCTCGGTCGAGGGGGTGGTGGCGCTGGGCCTGCCGTACCAGGGGCCGCCCGGGCACGTGCACGGCGGGATCTCGGCGCTCCTGCTCGACCACACCCTCGGCGTGGCGAACCACTGGGCGGGTCAGTCGGGGATGACGGCGGAGCTCACGCTGCGCTACCACCGGCCGACCCCGTTGTTCGAGCCGCTGACCGTCACCGGCGAGCAGGTCGCGGTCGACGGGCGCAAGATCCGCACGACGGGCGCGATCACGGCCCGGGGCGAGGTCTGCGTGTCGGCCGAAGGCCTGTTCATCGCGAAGCACCTGCCGCGACCACGCTGACCCGGACCCGAAGGGCTCCCGGCCGGTGCGGGCACGTCGAGATGCGGCGGCCCCTGGGACGAGGGGCGCCGGTTTCGCGCGAAATCGCCGTCTCGGCCTCATGTGAGTGCCGGTTTCGCGCGAAATCGCCACTGGCGGCGGGGAGCGTGCTCGGAGCCGTCCTGGGACGACCCTGTCCAGCACGGGGTCCTTCGATGGTCGGGCTCGTGCGCCGGTTACGACGGCCAGTGGTTTCCGGGGAGTCGGTCGGCGGGCGTCGGTCTGCCGATGTAGAAGCCCTGGGCTTGGTCGCACCCGAGACGGCGGAGGAGGTCCAGTTGCCCCGCCGTTTCGACGCCTTCCGCCACCACCGTGAGCTTCACCGCGTGCGCCATCGCGATGATGCTGCTGACGATCGCTTCGGAGTCGGGGTTCTCGTCCACCCCGGTGATGAACGAGCGGTCGATCTTGAGCGTGTCCAGGGGGAGTCGTTGGAGCTGTGCGAGTGAGGAGTAGCCCGTCCCGAAATCGTCGATCGCCAGCCTCACCCCGAGCCGGCGCAGGTTGCTGAGCACCTGCGCCGCCGCCGTCGGGTCGTGCATGAGGGCGCTTTCGGTGACCTCCAGGCAGACGGCGCCGGCCGGCAGCCCCGCTTCGGTGAGGGCTTCGTGCACGTCGTTGTGCAGGTGGGGGTCGTCGAGCTGGCGTGCGGAGAGGTTCACCTTGAGCCGGAGATCGAGCTGGTGCCGGGCGCGGTAGGCCGCTAGTTCACGGCTGGCCATGCGCAGCATGTGGGCGCCGATTCCGTGGATGACGTCGCTCTCCTCGGCCAGCGGGATGAACTCCGCCGGCGACACCGTGCCGTACAACGGGTGCGTCCACCGCAGCAGTCCTTCCACGGCGACAGTCCGCCCGGTGCCCAGATCGATGATGGGCTGGTAGGCCATCCAGAGCTGGTCCTTCTGCGCCGCTTCGCGGAGGTCTTGCTGCAGGAGGAGGTGGCGCTGCATGCGTTCGCGCAGTCGCACGTCGAAGAACGCGGTCCGCCCGCGGCCGAGCGTTTTGGCGTGGTACATGGCAACATCGGCGTCGCGGAGCGCGTCCGCGGCCGTCCTCGGGTCACCGGAGGGCGCCAGCACGATCCCGATGCTGGCGTCGACGCGCAGCTTCCGGCCCTCCACGTTGATCGGATCGGCGATGTTCCGGCGCAGCTCCTCGGCGAGCAAGAGGAGCTTCCTGCGATCGTCCTCGGCGCGAGCGATGACGACGAACTCGTCACCGCCGAGCCGGCCGACCACTTCGCCCTCGCCCACCAGTTGCTGCAGCCGCTCGCCCACGACGCGCAGCACCTCGTCGCCGACACCGTGCCCCAGCGAGTCGTTGATGACCTTGAACTCGTCCAGGTCGATGAACAGCACCCCGGCGGGGCGGGTGGATCGCAACGCGGAATCGAGGCGCCGGAGCACCAGGGTGCGGTTGGCCAGGCCGGTCAGCGGGTCGTGCGTGGCCTCCCGCTCCAGCCGCTCCCGGATCGCCCGGGACTCGGTGATGTCGGTGAACGAGAGGACGACCGGGTGCGGCGCGTCGCTGTCCGGGGTGAGCGACCGCGAGGTCACCGAGAGCCACACGCTGCGTCCATCGCCTCGGCGGGTACCGATCACCCGGGCGTTCTCCGGGGCTCCGGTGCGGTGGGTCTGCGTCGCCGGTCGAGCGTCCAGCGGGATCGGCGTCCCGGTCTCGTCGAACAGCGGCCAGTCCCCGAGGTACGAGCCCACCACCTCCGTCCGGGCGGTGCCGAGGATCTGCGCCGCAGCGGGGTTCGCGGACAGGACGAGCCCCTTCGCGTCGGCCACGATCACTCCTTCGTCCAGCGCGTTCACGACGGTGGCGTAGTCCTGCTCGGCCCGTCGGCTCGCTGTCTCGTCGGCACATACCAGGACGAAACCGGACGGCATCTCCGCAGCGGAGACGCGGATGGCCAGTGCGGATCCGTCGGCGTGCAGGTGTCGAGCCTCCGTGATGCCGCCGGCGTCGAGCAGCTCCGCGGGATCCAGCGGCGCGCCGACCACCGCGCCGATCTGCCGGCCGATGGCCTGCTCGGGGGACAGCCCGTAGATGGCCGCTGCCGCCCGGTTCCAGCTGGTCACCATCCCGTCCCGGGTGGTGGCGATGATCGCGTCGCTGACGTGCTGGACCAGCGCGGCCTGGTGGTGCAGCACCACCTCGGCCGGTTGGTGGGCGGTGACGTCCCGTTGGATGATCTGGAACGCGGGGCGGCCCGCCCAGTTGATGCGCACCGCCACGGATTCGACCGGGATGGTGCTGCCGTCGAAACGCCGCATCTCGACCTCGGCCGGCATCGTGGCCGTTCCCGGGGTGGTCAGCGCCGCGAGCCGCTCCTGGACGCCCGGCATCGCGTGCCCGGCGACGAGGTCGGCGATCGGGCGGCCGACGATCTGCGCGCTGGACTCGGCCGCGAGCATGCGGACGGTAGCGGGGTTGGCGTAGACGGCCTTCCGATCTTGGTGGACCCAGATCGAGTCCGGGCTGTGCTCGACGAAGACCCGGTAGCGGGCGGCCAGGTCGGACATCGCCTGCCGGTCCTCCCGCGCCCGCGTGACATCGGTGGTGATCCCGAGCAGGCGACCGGTTCGGGCGTCCCCGACCAAGCGAGCGCGGGAACAGAGCAGCCGTTCGTCCCCGGTCGCCGTCGTGCAGTGCTGTTCGTGCCCGAAGACCTCCCCGGTCGGGGCGGAGCGGGCGGTCGCGATCAGCGGGCGGATGAGCTCGATGAGCCGGGCGCGGAGGTCGTCGTGGGTCGCGCCGGGCAGGCCCAGCAGGGCGTCCAGGCCGGCCGCCCAGGTCGGCTCGTCATGGGCGAAGCCGTACGACCAGGGGACCGCCTCGTTCAACGACCACATCGCGTCCAGGAGCTCGCGATCGATCACCGCGAACCCATCGGCATCATGCGGGTCGGTCATAGCCCTCCGGAAACCACCAGGAAGCGGTGGGGAGAATCCGCCCGGTCGGACTCCCGCTCGGTCGGGCGGTCCACCATGGCGTGCCGTCATTTCTAGACGCGTTCCGACGTGCATTCAAGCTCGGTTCGTTCAAGGTCGAACTTGACCGATTAAGCCATTGTCGGCGCTGTGCCCAGCGAAAACCGGTGGTCCGCAAGTGGCGCCCGGGGCGAGGTGCAATCCGGGCCCGTTTGAACAGTCCTCGTGTTCGCGATGCGCTGGACCGCTTCGAGTGCGGGGTAGTTCTGATCTTGATCCGGCCTGCACGAGATCGCGAGGCGCTCACCCGGCGAACCCTGGTGGAGATCCCGTCGTACGCCGGGAGGCGTGATCGGCGCCGTTCCGCTCTTGATCTACTGGGCGCTGGTTCGCCGACCCGGTGCGAACCGGAGTCGAAGGGATTTCTCCATGGGCCGCAGGATCATCCTCGATGTCGACACCGGCACGGACGACGCCGTCGCCATCATGTTCGCCGCGCTGCACCCCGATCTCGATCTGATAGGCATAACCACGGTCAACGGCAATGTGCCGCTGGAGAACACCACGGACAACACGCTGCGGGTCCTGGACTGGATCGGGAGGCCGGACATCCCGGTCTTCGCAGGCCTGTCGAGGCCCGTCGCCCGCCGGGGTTTCCCCGGGGGAAGGCATTTCGAACGGGACACCGATCAGGACCCGCACGGCAGCGAGCTGCCGATTCCGGCCCCGCACAGCGAAGTTCGGGACACCGGAGCCGTCGAGTACCTGGTGGAAACACTGCGATCGACCACCGAGCGGCTCACCTTGGTCCCGGTCGGCCCGTTGAGCAACATCGCCACCGCGCTCGCGATCGATCCGTCCTTGACCGAAGCCGTCGACGAGTTGGTCGTCATGGGCGGTGGCCACGGTGTCACCAACGTGACCGCGTCCGCCGAGTTCAACGTCTGGGCCGACCCCGAAGCGGCGGCCGTCGTCCTCTCGGCCGGCTTCGATCGCCTTACCCTCGTGACGCTGGACGCGACCCACCAGGCGTTGATCACGCTGGAGGACTGCGACGCGCTCGAAAACCTGGCGACCCCAGCGGGAATCGCGTCCGCCCGGATCATCAGGCGCCGGATCGACGCCTACGCGTCGGCGATGACGATCGAGCACGCGGCACCGGTGCACGACGTGCTCTGCACGGCCTACCTCGTGCGGCCCGAGGTCGTCACCACGCGGCACCTGCCCGTCGCGGTGGACACGACCAGCCCGCTCACCATCGGCCGAACGGTCATCGACACCCGCCCGGACACGCCGCAGGAACCCAACGCGCACATCGCGTTCAGCGCGGACGCACGCATGCTGTCCGGGCTCCTCGCCAGTACTTTCGCCCGCGACGCTCGCGCCGGCCAGCCGGGCTGAACCTCGGGACGACGCCCGGCGTCGTCGGACGATCAGCGCGCGAGCCCAGGGAAATCCGGGTGCGAAGGCCCCGGTCGTTCAGCCGGAGCGAACGGCCGGGGTCTTCGCGCTCCGCCGGGCTAGACGTCCTCGCGGACCGCGGTTCGGATCACCTTGCCCGTGGCGTTGCGCGGCAGCCGGTCGTGGGTGATCCGCCAGCGCGACGGCACCTTGAAGTAGGCCAGCTGGTCCCGGGCGTGGTCGCGCAGCTCCTCCTCGGTGAGCCCGCTGCCGGGATCCGTGACCACCACCGCGAACACCTCCTGGCCGAGGTCGGCGTGCGGGACGCCCAGCACGGCGCACTCCTGGACCTGCGGGTGCTCGGCGAGGACGCCCTCGACCTCCGCCGGGTAGACGTTCTCCCCGCCGCGGATGATCAGGTCCGAGCGCCGGCTGCTGAGCCGGAGCCTGCCCCGCTCGACCACCCCGATGTCGCCGGTGTGCAGCCACCGGTCCTCCCGGATGGTGTCGCCCGTCGCCTTCGGGTCGTTCCAGTAGCCGAGCATGTTGTAGGCGCTGCGGACGCACACCTCGCCCTCTTCGCCGTCCGGCAAGGGGATTCCGAGCGGGTCGCGGGTCTCGAGCTGGACGCCGGCGATCGGCCGGCCGAGGGTGCCCGGCGCCTCGGCGAGGTCCGCCGGGCTCGCGGCGGTGAGCGCCGTGCAGGTCTCGGTCATCCCGTAGCTGTCCACGAGGGACTTCTCCGCGAAGGGGAGCTTCTCCCGCAGGCGCTGCTTGAACGCCGTGGACGACGGCGCGGAGGCGAGCGAGAACGCGGTGAGGGCCGAGAGGTCGTACTTCGACACGTCGCCGTGCTCCAGCAACCGGTGGGCCTGGGTCGGCACCGCGCCCCAGTTGGTCACCCGCTCCCGCGCCACCAGGCCGAGCACCGCGTCCACGTCGAAGGCGCCCTGGTGCATGACGACGGTGCTGCCGGTCGCGAGCCTCGGCACCGCCAGGTTGTGCAGGCTGGCGATGTGGAACAGGGGCAGCGCCAGGAGGTATCGCCGGTCCTGCGGGGCGACCGGATCGCGCAGCGCCGCGGCGAGGGCGTCGTTCATGCGGTGGTACTCGACGACCGAGCACACGTTGCGGTGCGAGTGGACGGCTCCCTTGGGGCGGCCGGACGTCCCGCTGGTGAACAGGACGATCGCGGGGTCGTCCTCGGCCACTTCCACGGCGGGCAGCGGCGCGCCCGCGTACCGCTGGACCAGGTCGCCGACCTGCCGCTCCATGCGGAGCAGCGGCACGGAGCCGTTCTCCAGCAGGGCGGCGCGCTTGGCGTCGGCGACGATCACGTGCGGCTCGACGAGGCCGACGCCGTGGTCCAGCTCGCGGGCCGACCACCAGGCGTTGAACCCGACGGCGATGCCGCCCACGGCCATCGTGGCCCAGAACGCGAGGATCCATTCCGGCGTGTTGGCGGCGGCGATCGCGACCCGGTCGCCCTTGCCGACGCCGAACTCCTCGCGCAAGGCGGCGGCCAGCGCGGCGACCTGTTCGGCGTGCTCGCGGAAGGAGATCCGCCGGTCGGTCGTCACGATGTAGTCGCGGTCGCCGTGCGCGGTGGAACCGGCGAGGATCTCGGCGAGCGACCCGGCCCGGTTCTTGAACACCGGCAGCCGCGCGCCGAGCACGTCTTCTTCGGCGAGTTCGAAAGCGCCGCCAGGCCCGGTCAGGGCGGTCACGACGGCAGCAGGTTCGGTTGTGCTCATGGGTGGGCGTTCCTCCAGCTGCTGACCGGGACGTTGAGCGCATCAAATCGTGCGGCACCCGGTGCGGACAACAGCCGCAGGTTTCCGTTCATCGGGACGCCCGCTCGCCCGTCTTCCCGCTGAGCGGGACGGTCCGCTCGGCTCTGCCCCGATCCGCCCCACCCTTTGCGGGGCAGGCGCAGCACACGTCGATCTGGGAGTCGCCGCATGGGCATCTTGCAGGGCAAGGTCGCACTGGTCACCGGGGCCGGGCAAGGCGTCGGGCAGGGCATCGCGCTCGCGCTGGCCGGGGAGGGCGCGTCCGTGGCGGTGGTCGGGCGCACCGAGGCGAAGCTGAGCGCCACCTGCGAGCTGATCCGCGAACGCGGCGCCGAGGCCGTGCCGTTCACCGTCGACGTGGCGGACACCGCCGCCATCCCGCCGCTGGTGGAGCAGGTCGTCCGCACGCTGGGCGGCGTCGACGTGCTCGTCAACAACGCCTACACCGGCCACTACGGGCCGCTGCTGTCGATGAGCGACGACGACTTCCAGCGGGGCTTCCGGACCGCGCCGTTCGCCGCGTTCGCCTTCATGAAGGCCTGCCACCCGCACCTGAAGGCCCGCGGCGGCGGCTCCATCGTCAACCTCGTCACCTCCGCGATGGTGCGCTGGGATCCCACGACCTACGGCGCGTACGCCGCGGCGAAGCAGGCCCTGCGCTCGCTCACCCGGACCGCGGCGGCGGAGTGGGGGCGCGACGGGATCCGCGCGAACTCCATCGCGCCCCACGCCCTGTCCCCGGGGCTGGAGGCATGGGTGGCGAAGAACCCGGAGGAGGCCGCCGAATTCGTCAAGTCCATCCCGCTCGGCCGCATCGGCGAGTGCGAAGCGGACATCGGGCGCGCGGTCGTCGCCCTGGTCGGCCCGGACATGCGCTACCTCACCGGGGCCACCGTGCCCCTGGACGGCGGCCAGGCCTTCTTCGGCTGACCCGGTCCTCCCGATGGGCGGGATGGCCGGGGTGCGGGATCTCCCCGGCGACCTACCGTCCGCGCAGAAACCGAACAGGAGCATTCGTGACCACCACCGACAGGACCGTTCCGGACGTCTTCAGCCCCGGCAGGATCGGCCCCCTGACCCTCCGGAACCGGACCATCAAGGCCGCCACCTACGAAGGTCTCAGCCACAAGGGCAGGGTCACCCGGGATCTCGTCGACTTCCACGTCCGGCACGCGGCCGGCGGCGTGGGCATGACCACGGTCGCCTACTGCGCGGTGTCTCCCGAAGGGCGTACCGACCGGCACCAGATCCTGTGGACCCCGGAATCGCTGCCGGGCCTGCAGAAGCTCACCGCCGCGGTCCACGCCGAGGGCGCCGCCGCGTCGGCGCAGATCGGGCACGGCGGCCCGGTCGCCAACCCCAAGGGCAACGGCGCGCCCGCGCTGGCACCGAGCCGGCACTTCCACAAGACCACGCTGAGCTTCGCCAAGGAGGCCACGCGGGACGATCTGCGCCGCATCGTGCGGGATCACGCCCGGGCGGCGCGCATGGCCATCGACGCGGGCTTCGACGCGGTCGAGGTGCACCTGGGCCACAACTACCTGGCCAGCTCCTTCCTGAGCCCGAAGCTCAACCGCCGCACCGATTCCTACGGCGGGAGCCTGGAGAACCGGGCGCGGTTCGCGCGGGAGATCATGACGGCCGTCCGCGAGGCCGTCGACGACCGGATCGCGATCATCGCCAAGATGAACATGGACGACGGCGTGCCGGGCGGCTTCTGGCTCGACGAGGCGATCGCGGTGACCCGCTGGCTGGAGTCCGACGGCACGGTCGACGCCCTGGAGATGACCGCGGGCAGCTCGTTGAGCAACCCCATGTACCTGTTCAAGGGCGACGCGCCGCTGGAGGCGTTCGCCGACGTCATGCCCCAGCCCATCAAGCTCGGCGTGAAGCTGGTCGGGAACAAGGTGCTGCGGGAGTACCCCTACCGGGACGGCTTCCTGCTCGAGGACGCCCGCCAGATCCGGGCCGCCGTCGAGCTGCCGATGATCCTGCTCGGCGGCATCACGAACCGGGGGATCATGGACCAGGCGATGGCCGAGGGCTTCGAGTTCGTCGCGATGGCCCGCGCCCTGCTCCGCGAGCCCGACCTGGTGAACCGGATCGAGGCCGACGCGGGCGTCCGGTCGCTGTGCAACCACAACAACCGTTGCATGCCAACGAACTTCACCGGCACGCGCTGCGTCCTGGTCGACCGGAGCACCACGCGTTCCGCGACCTGGGGCACCGAGGCCGGCTACGTCTCCTGAAGCGGCGAGGACCGATGACCGAGCGACGAGAGACCATCGCCGATCTGCTGCTCGACCGGATCGGTGACCACCGGCCGGGGCTTCGCTCCCGGGAGCGGAGCTGGACCTGGGACGACGTCGTCCGGGACAGCGCCGCCCGCGCCGACCTGTTGCGGCGGCTGCGCGACGAGGACCGGCCCTTCCACATCGGGATCCTCCTGGACAACGTCCCGGAGTTCATCCTCTGGCTGGGCGCCGCGGCGCTCAGCGGGGCGACGGTGGTGGGCATCAACCCCACCCGCAGCGGCGCCTACCTGGCGGAGGAGGTGCGCAACACCGACCTCCAGCTGGTGGTGACCGACGCGGCGGGGCTGGAGATCCTCGACGGTCTCGACATCGGCGTGGCGCGGGACCGCTTCCTGCTCGTGGATTCGGCGGAGTACGCCGAGCGGCTCCCGAGCCGGGCCGAACCGGCCAAGGACCCGTCGGTCGCGGCCGCGACCCGGATGCTGCTGCTGTTCACCTCCGGGACCACCGGCGCGTCCAAGGCCGCGATCTGCTCCCAGGGACGGCTCGTCGGGCTGGCGTACCAGAACACCGCGAAGTACCGCATCGGCCGGGACGACGTCTGCTACTGCTGCATGCCGCTGTTCCACGGCAACGCGCTGATGGCCCTCTGGGCGCCCGCCCTGCTCGCGGGGGCGTGCGTCGTGCTCACGCCGAAGTTCACCGCGTCGGGTTTCCTGGACGACGTTCGCCATTACGGCGCAACGTACTTCACCTACGTCGGCAAGGCGCTCGGCTACATCCTCGGCCGGCCGGAACGACCGGACGACGCCGACAACACGCTGACGCACGGCTTCGGCACCGAGGCGTCGCCGGAGGACCAGGCCGAGTTCAAGCGCCGCTTCGCGGCGACGCTGTACGAGGGCTACGGGTCCAGCGAAGGCGCCGGGATGATCAACCAGGCCCCGGACGGGCCGCCCGCGGCGCTCGGGGTGCCCGCGCACGCGGGCGTCCGCGTCGTCAACCCGGAGACCCGCGAGACCTGCCCGCCCGCGAAGCTGGACGAGCACGGCCGGGTGCTCAACGCCGAGCTCGCCATCGGCGAGATCGTCAACACCGAGGGCGCCGCGAAGTTCGAGGGCTACTACAAGAATCCGGCGGCCAACGCCGAACGGGTGCGCCACGGCTGGTACTGGACCGGCGACCTCGGGTACGTCGATCCGGCGGGCTACTTCTACTTCGCCGGCCGCTCGGGCGACTGGATCCGGGTGGACGGCGAGAACATCTCCGCGCTGCTGACCGAGCGGATCCTGCGCCGCCACCCCGATGTCGTCGCCGCCGGTGTCTTCGCGGTGCCCGACCCGCGCTCGGGCGACCAGGTGATGGCGGCCGTCGAGATCCCCGAGCGGATGAGCTTCGAGGGCCTCGGCCTGCCGGATTTCCTCGCGGGGCAAGAAGATCTGGGCGCCAAGGGCGCGCCGCGCTACATCCGCGTGTCGCACCAGCTGCCCACGACCGGCTCGAACAAGCTCCGCAAGAAGGAGATGCAGGCCGACGGCTGGCGGACCACCGACGACGTGTACTGGTGGGCCGGTCGCGGCGAGCCGTCGTACGAGCTGATGACCGCGGCGGACAAGGAGTCCCTCCGCGAGCAGTTCGCCGCGAACGGCCGGCTGCGCTTCCTGCCCTGACCTTCCGCCGCCGCACCACCGGCCGGGACCGGCCGCACCGAGCCCAGGAACGAGGACTCCCGATGGATTTGCGCGAAACACCCGAGCAGCGCCGGCTCCGGCAGGAGCTGCGCGGCTACTTCGCCAGCCTGCTGCCCGAGGACGAACGCAGACGAGTGGGGGAGGAGGGCGTCGGCGGGGACAGGTTCCGGGAGGTCGTCAAGATGCTCGGCCGCGACGGCTGGCTGGGCATCGGCTGGCCGCGCGAGTACGGCGGCCAGGGCCGGTCGGTCGAGGAGCAGTACGTCTTCTTCGACGAGGTGCAGCGCGCCGGGCTGCCGTTCCCGTTCGTCACCGTGAACACCGTCGGCCCCACGCTGATGGAGTACGGCACGGAGGAGCAGAAGAAGGCGTACCTGCCCGGAATCCTCAGCGGCGACGTCGTCTTCGCCATCGGCTACACCGAACCCGACGCGGGCACCGACCTCGCCTCGCTGAAGACCCGGGCGGTGCGCGACGGAGGGGGCACCTCCCGCTCGAGCGAAGCCGAGAGTGGGGGAGAGTACGTGGTCAACGGGCAGAAGATCTTCACCTCGGGCGCGAACACCGCGGACTACATCTGGCTCGCGGCCCGCACCGACGCGGAAGCGCCCAAGCACAAGGGCATCTCGATCCTGATCGTGCCCACCAGCGCCCCGGGCTTCTCCTGGAGCCCGATCCGGGCCGTCGGCGGCATGGTGGTCACCGCCACCTACTACAGCGACATCCGCGTCCCGGCCGGCGACGTCGTCGGCGCGGTCGACGGCGGATGGCGGCTGATCACCGCCCAGCTCAACCACGAGCGCATCGGCCTGGCCGCGCTCGGCGGGCGGATGATCCAGCTCTGGGAGCAGGTGCTGGCCTGGGCGAAGCGCACCGGGGTCGTCGAAAAGCCCTGGGTGCGGCGGGAAATGGCCCGGACCTACGCGAAGCTCGAAGCGATGCGCCTGATGAACTGGAAGATGACCACGGCCGTCGCGGAAGGCGCGCTGACCGGCGCGACCGCCGGCGCCGCGAAGACGTACGGCACCGAGACGCACATCGACGTGCAGCGCACGCTGACCCAGGTGCTCGGCGCGGCCGGCCGGATCCGCCCGGATTCGCCGGCGGCCGTGCTCGGCGGGCAGATCGAGCAGCTTTCCAGGCAGGGCATCGTCAACACCTTCGGTGGCGGCGTGAACGAGGTGCTGCGCGACATGGTCGCCACCCAGGGCCTCGGCCTGCCCCGGGCGAAGAGGGGCGCATGAGCGGCGAGCAGATGACCCCGGAGGCGGCGTACGAGCAGCGCCTCCAGTCCTACGCGGGGCGCGTCCTCCTGCCGGGCAGGCCGGGCCAGGACCCGGTCAACGTGCCGATGATCCGCCACTGGGTCGAGGCGATGGGCGACGCCAACCCGGTCTACCTCTCGGCCGAGGCCGCGCGGGCCACGGGCCGCGACGGCGTCGTCGCCCCGGCCTCGATGGTGCAGGCGTGGACCATGCGGGGCTACGCCGCCACCACGGCACCGCACGATCCCACGCCCTTCGACGAACTCGCCGCCCTGCTCGCGGAGGGCGGCTACACCTCGGTGGTGGCCACCGACTCCGAGTTCGAGTTCCACCGCGAACTCGTGCCCGGCGACGAGATCAGCACCGAGGAGGTCGTGGAGTCGATCTCCCCGGAGAAGCGCACCGGACTCGGCGCGGGGCGGTTCGTCACCACGGTGCGCACCTACCGCGACGCGAGCGGAACCGCGGTGGCGACCCAGAAGTGGCGCACCCTGCGGTTCCGGCCCGCCGAGAAGAAGGCGCTGCGGCCCCGGCCCGCCGTGAACCAGGACAACGAGTTCTGGTTCGCCGCGGCGAAGGAGAAGCGGCTGGTCGTCCAGCGGTGCCGGTCCTGCGAGACCCTGCGCCACCCACCCGGCCCGTGCTGCCCGCACTGCCAGTCCTTCGACTGGGACACCGTGACGGCTTCCGGACGCGCCACCGTCTACAGCTACGTGGTCGCGCACCACCCGCCGCACCCGGCGTTCGAATACCCGCTGGTGATCGCGGTCGTCGAACTGGCGGAGGGCACCCGGCTGATCACCAACCTGGTGGGCGTGGCGCCGGACGACGTCGCCATCGGCATGCCGGTCCGGCTCGACTGGCTCGAAGCGGACCCGCAGCTGACGCTGCCCGTGTTCCGCCCCGCGACCGACCGGCCCTGACCGTCCGGAGAAGGAGAACCCCGAATGGACTTCCACCTCAGCGACGAGCTGGTCGCGGTCCAGGACCTGTCCCGCAGCATCTTCGCCGACCGGGCCGCCACCGACCGGATCCGGGAGGTGGAGGCGTCGGAGACGCGCGTCGACGAGCGCCTCTGGGCGGACCTGGCCGGGGCCGGACTGGTGGGCATCGCGCTGCCCGAGGAGCACGGCGGAGCGGGCCTCGGCCTCGCCGGCCTGTGCGTGCTGCTGGAGGAGCAGGGCCGGTTCGTCGCATCTGTTCCACTGTGGACGGCGGGCGTGGCGGCGCTGGCGGTCGCCACCCACGGCGACGAGGAGCAGCGCGCCCGGATCCTGCCGGCGGCGGCCGACGGGAGCCTGCGGCTGGCCCTGGCGCTGGAGGAATTCGCCCCCGCCGAGCCCGGCGCGCCGGCGTGCGCCGCGACCGTCGACGGAAATGCCTGGCGGCTAACGGGAACCAAGGCGGTCGTGCCGTCCCCGCAGGGCGCCGACGCGGTGGTCGTGTCCGCGACCACGGACCGGGGGCCGGGGCTGTTCCTGGTGCGAGCGGACGCCGAAGGCGCGCGCTGGGAACAGGCCGAGACCACGACTCGGGACCTCAGCGGGCACCTCCACCTCGACCGGGCCGCCGGGCACGCGGTCGGCGATCCGGGCGGCGACGCGCTCCGCCGGACCCTGCACCGCGCCACCGCCGCCCTCGCGGCGATCCAGGCCGGGGTCGCGCGAGGAGCCCTGGCGCTCGCCGCCGGCTACCTCGGCCAGCGGCACCAGTTCGGCCGCCCCCTGGCCACCTTCCAGGCGGTCCAGCACCAGCTGGCCGACTGCTACATCGACATCGAGGCCATGCGGGTGACGCTGTGGCAGGCGATCACCTCGCTCGCCGACGAGGCGCCCGACGCCGGCGCCGCCGTGCTGGTGGCCAAGTGGTGGGCGGACCAGGCCGGGCTGGACGTCGTGCACCGCACCCAGCACGTGCACGGCGGCATCGGCGTCGACGTCGACTACCCGGCCCACCGGTTCTTCCTGTGGGGCAAGCAGATCTCCGGCACGTTCGGCGGAGCCGAGGCCGCCCTCGCCGGCCTGGGCGAGCACCTGGCCGTCGAGGAGGTGGTCTCGTGACGATCCCGCCGACGCGGGCCTTCGACGCGGTGCGCGTCGGGGAAGTCCTCCCGGAGCTGGAGATCCCGTTGACCCGCACCCTCGTCGTGGCCACCGCCATCGCGAGCCGGGACTTCCAGGACGTGCACCACGATCCGGGGCTGGCGGCCGAGCGCGGCTCCCAGGACGTGTTCATGAACATCCTCACGACCAACGGCCTGGTGGACCGGTTCGTCACCTCCTGGGCCGGCCCGGCCGCAGTGGTCAAGGCCATCCGGATCCGGCTCGGGGCGCCCAACTACCCGGGCGACGCGATGGTCCTCAGCGGCGCGGTGACCGGCAAGGACGAGCCGAACCGGCGCGTCCAGATCTCGGTCCGGGGCGAGAACGGCCTCGGCGCGCACGTCACCGGCACGGTCGACGTCCAGCTTCCCGGCACCCGGAAGGAATCCGCATGAGCCCGGCCAGCGGCACCGCGCTGTCCCGTTCGGCCGCGATCGTCGGCATCGGTGCGACGGAGTTCTCCAAGAAGTCCGGCCGCAGCGAACTGCAGCTGGCCACCGAGGCGGTGCTCGCCGCCGTGGCCGATGCCGGGCTGACGCCCGCCGACGTCGACGGCATGGTGACCTACACCGCGGAGTCGAGCTCCGACATCCACGTCGCCCGCAACGCGGGGATCGGCGATCTCACCTTCTTCTCCCGCGTCGGCTACGGCGGCGGGGCGGCGTGCGGCACGGTCGCGCACGCCGCGGCCGCCATCGCCACCGGGCTGGCGTCGGTCGTGGTCTGCTGGCGGGCGTTCAACGAGCGGTCGGGGGAGCGCTACGGCCTGGGCCAGGCCGACCGCGCGATGGACACCAGCGCCGACCGGGCCGCGTACTCGTGGATGACGCCGTACGGCCTGAACACCCCCGCCCAGTGGGTGGCCCTGTTCGCGCGCCGCTACCAGCACGAATACGGCGCCACCTCGGAGGATTTCGGGCGGGTCGCCGTGCTGGACCGCAAGCACGCCGCCACCAACCCCAACGCCTGGTTCTACGGGCGTCCGATCACCATGGCGGACCACCAGGCGTCGCGGTGGATCGCCGAGCCGCTGCACCTGCTGGACTGCTGCCAGGAAACGGACGGGGGCCAGGCGCTGGTGCTGGTCTCCGCGGAGCGCGCCCGGGACCTGCCGCACGCCCCGGTGGACGTGCTCGCCGCGGCGCAGGGTTCCGGCGCCGACCAGCACATGATGACGAGCTACTACCGGCCGTCGATCTCGGGCATCCCGGAGCTGGGGCTGGTCGGCGACCAGCTGTGGTCGCAGAGCGGGCTGCGCCCCGGCGACGTGCAGGCCGCGATCCTCTACGACCACTTCACCCCGCTGGTGCTCCCGCAGCTGGAGGAGCTCGGCTTCTGCGCCCGGGGCGAGGCGAAGGACTTCATCCGGGACGGTCACCTCGAACTGGACGGCAGGCTGCCCACCAACACCCACGGCGGCCAGCTCGGCGAGGCGTACCTGCACGGGATGAACGGCATCGCCGAGGCCGTCCGGCTGGTCCGGGGCACCTCGGTCAACCAGCCGGCGGGAGTGCGGAACGTGGTGGTCACGGCGGGAACCGGGGTGCCGACCAGCGGCCTGATCGTGGGAGCGGTGCGATGACGGTGGAAACGGCCCGCCCGGCGGGCGAATGGCGGGGCGTCGAGCTCGGCAGCCGCGTGGTCGACTACACCGAGCGGGACGCGATCCTCTACGCGCTGGCGGTCGGCGCCGCCGCAGCGGACCTGGACCTGGTCTTCGAGGAGCGGCTGCGCGTCCTGCCGACCTTCGCGCTGACGCTCGCGCAGTGGGCTCCCGACGAACTGGGCGCCCGAGGCGCTTTCGACACGCGCACCGCCGTGCACGGCTCACAGCGGCTCGAAGTGCTCGCCCCGCTGCCCCGCTCGGGTTCCCTGGCGATGACCGCGTCCGTGGCGCAGGTGTGGGACAAGGGCTCCGCGGCGATCTTCGAGGTGGCGGTGGAGAGCGACTACTTCGTCGCCACCTGGGCGCTGTTCGCCCCCGGCTGCGGCGGGTTCGGCGGCGAGCGCGGCCCGTCGAGCCCGAAGCGGCCGGAAGCCGCGGCCGACCACCGGCTCGACGTCGCCACCGCGCCGAACCAGGCGGCGCTGTACCGGTTGTTGGGGGATCGACACCACATGCACATCGATCCCGAAGCCGCCGAGGCGGCCGGGCAGCCGCGGCCGTTCCTGCACGGCCTGTGCACCCTGGCGGGCACGACCCTGTCCGTGGCGCGGCGCTACGGCGCCCATCCGGCCGACCTGCGCCGGTTGGAGGGTCGCTTCGCCGCTCCCGTCTTCCCCGGCGACCGGCTCTCGGTCGAGTGCTGGGGAGCCGGCGCGAGCGCGGTCGCCTTCGGCGCCGCGGTCGCGGAGCGCGCCGTGCTGACCGGTGGGACGGTCTCGTTCGGCTAGCGCCGGCGCCTGCCGACCGGGGGCGTCCGGTCGGCAGGCGCATCGGAGGCGGCCGGCGGTCAGCCGACGATGGCCGTCACGCGGATCTCGACGCGCATCCCCGGGGCGCCGAGGGCCGGCACGCCGAGCTCGGTCCAGATGGGCGCGCGGTCGCCCATGCGCTCGCGGAACTGCGCCACCATGACGCGGTTGTGGACCTCTCCGATGAACTCGGCGGATTCGGGGACGTGGTAGGAGTTCACGGCGATGACGTCCCGCCACGTGGCGCCGGCCGTGGCGAGGGTTCGCTCGACGTTCTCGAAGGCCTGCACGATCTCGTCTTCGAGGGACTCGGGGAAGTTCCAGTCGTCGTCCCATCCGCCTTGGCCCGAGGTCTCGACGCGGTCGCCGATGCGAACCGCCTGGTTGTAGTGCATCTCGGTCAGCTGCCTCGCGCCGTACCCGGGCGTGGCGAAGAATTCCGGCTCGCTCATGGAGTCCTTTCGTGATCACTTCACGCGTGAAGTCAACGTAGCACGGTTTCACTTCACGCGTGAAGTCATGGCCGCTGGGTAGGGTTCCGCCATGGCCACCACCGCAACCCCAGGCGGGCACGCCCCGGACGAGACGCCGTGGCTGAACCCGGACGAGAAGGAGGCCTGGACCGGGCTCGTCTCGCTGATCCTGCTGCTACCGGGGCGGCTGGAGTCGCCGCTGCAGCAGGAGGCCGGCCTGACCCTGTTCGAGTACCTGGCCCTCAGCCACATCTCGGAGGCCCCGGAGCGCCGCCTGCGGATGAGCGAGCTGGCCTACCTGGCCAACGGATCCCTCTCGCGCCTGTCCAACGTCGTGAAGCGGTTCGAGCAGCGGGGCTGGGTGGAGCGTTCGCCCGATCCCGACGACGGCCGGTACACCATCGCCGCCCTCACCGACGCCGGCTACGAGGTGGTCGTCGCCGCCGCGCCCACGCACGTGCGCGCGGTGCGGCGGCTCGTCCTCGACCCGCTCACCGCCACCGACCAGCAGGCGCTGGCCCGCATCGCGGCCAAGCTGCGGGTACGACCGGTCGACCTGGCCTAGGTGTAGGACGCCACGACGTTGGTGACACGCTGATCCAGCATGGCTGCGGGCGGTGATAGTTATAGTGCGCGTTCCACACGCAGAGGGCGTTCGAGTGTTGCTGCTCTGAGGTTGTGTCACTGCCGGCCTTCCCGGGCAGCACCGCCCTCACCCGGTTCCGCGGGTGCGTCCGGTGACGGCGGCAGAACGCCAACATGCTCACCTCGCACCCCCGGCTGCTCGGCAAGGTCGACGATTGCGCGAGCGTGGTCGGCATAGGTGATACGTGCACTGGGGTCGCTGACAGCCGTCATGGTGTAGCCGCCCTGAGACGGTCTGTGGGAGTCGAAATCTCCCGCTGGGCTCACGGCGGTCCACATCAGGTCCGATCCCGTGAACACCTCCAACGCCGCACGGTGTCCGAGCGAGAACGGACGGTACTCCACCGGAAAGCCTTCGGCGTCAACCGGAGCAACTCCAGCGGCGTTCGGCAGCAATGACGCGATACTCACCCACACCAGACGAGCAACGCCCGCTTCGGCCAGGCCGGCCGCCAGGCTGCTCGCAGCGGCGCGGTAGAACCCCGCAGGGTCGCCGTCAGCCGGTGCCACAGCACCGATTGCGACATCCTGACCGAAAGCTGCCCTGGCCACGGCCTGCGGGTTGGTGATGTCCGCGTCAGCCCTTCTCAACGCGGTCACGCGGTGTCCGCGCGCAGATGCCTCGACAACGGCAGCGGTACCAGCCTGGCCGCCAGCCCCGAAGATCACGATCTTCAACATGCGCGTGACGCTAGGGCAACGTCCGGTTCCCGATCGGGTACCTACGCTTGTCGTATGCGCCCGCCGTCGCCCATCACCTTCGATGAGTTGTGCCCGTCCTCGATGCTCCCGGTTCGGATGCAGCACAAGTGGGGACCGCTCGTGTTGCGACTGCTCGAAGACGGAGCCCAACCGTTCAGCCACTTTCGGCGGGCATTACCACGCCTCGGTCCCAAGGAGCTCACCCGCGCACTTCGATCGCTGGAACGCGACGGGTTCATCACCCGCGACTCAAGCGGCGGTTCGACCAGCTACGGACTCACGCCCCTCGGGCGGAGCCTGCTCGCACTGCTTCTCGATATCTACGCCTGGACGTCGGAACACTGGGACGAGATCGTCGATGCGCGGGAGTCCGGTGCCGCCCGCTACCCGAGCAAGCAGTAACCGGCCGGACGTCAGCAACCTGTTGGCCGGCAACACCTAGAGGCCGTTCCCGCGGGTTCGGTCCTGTGATCGCGGGACAGCCGACCGAAATCAGTGGACGCCGCCGTCGAGGCGGAGGATTGCTCCGGTGCAGAAGGAAGACGCGGCACTGGCGAAGTAGAGAGCCGCTCCCACGACCTCGTCGGGCTCGCCTCCGCGGCCCAGCGCGATCGAGGTTCTGGCCCGTTCGGCGAACGCGTCGAGGTCCCAGGCGTGGGAGATGTCGGTGAGGAACGGCCCGGCTTGGATGGCGTTGACCCGGACCTCGGGGCCGAAGGCGCGGGCGAAGCCTTCGGTGAGGGTGTTCAGGCCGGCTTTCGCCGCGGCGTAGGGGAGTTCGATCGGTGCCGGCCGGATCGCGGCTACCGACGAGATGTTGATGATCGCGCCGCCGTCGCCCTCGGCCATCCGGGTGCCGATCAGCGCGGTGAGCCGGAACGGGCCCTTGAGGTTGACGGCGAGCACCTTGTCCCACAGGGCTTCGCTCACCCCGTCGAGGCTGGGGTAGAGCGGCGAGAGGCCGGCGTTGTTGACCAGCACGTCGACCCGGCCGAACTCGGCGTAGGCGCGTTCGACCAGGGCATCGCACTGGTCCCAGTGGCTGACGTTGCAGGCCACGGGGAGTGCGCGGACGCCGTGCTCCTCCTCGATCTCACGTGCCGTGCTCTCGCAGGCCGCCAGCTTGCGGCTGGCGATGATCACGTCCGCCCCCTTGGCCGCGAAGGCGTGGGCCATCGCGCGGCCCATGCCTCGACTGCCACCGGTGACGAGGGCGATCTTGCCGGTCAGGTCGAAGGTCGTGTCGGTCATGGGATCGCGCTCCAACCGGGGTTCATGTCAGCGATCGGGCTTGGGTGCCTCGCCCGCGCAGGCGCGGGCGTGGGTTCCTTCCAGGACGATGCCGTGCTTGAAGGAGGCCAGGACGCGGTACCAGGTGATGGCGGCCAGGTCGCCTCTCGCGGATCAGCGCGTCGTTGCTGCGCTTGCGCAGATGTCGCGGCGGGCGGCGCAGCACGTACAACATGACGTTCTGCGTGCCGCCGGTCAGCTCGGTGACTTCGGTGAAGTCGCCCGGCGGCAGGCCCTGGTCGTCCATCCACCGTGCGAGCGCGGCGAAATCGACCAGCGCGGGATCCACTGTGGATGGTCGGGGTGCGCTCACGCCGGGAGCCGCCCGTGCCGCTTGAGCACGTCGGCGTACTTCTGGCGGGCTTGGTCGCGCAACTTCGGCTCGTGGCGGGTGGGGAACAGGTCGTCCGACGGCTCGTAGTCGTGCAGCACCTGCCGGGCCAGGGTGGCCTTGTGGACCTCGGTCGGGCCGTCGGCGAGCCCCATGTGGAAGGACTGGGTGACGTACCCCGCGAACGGCATCTCGTTGGAGACGCCGAGCGAGCCGTGGACCTGCAGCGCGCGGGAGGCCACATCGCGCAAGACGCGCGGCATCATCGCCTTGACCGCGGAGATGTCGGCGCGCACCTTGCGGTAGTCCTGGTACTTGTCGATGCGCCACGCGGTGCGCAGCACCAGGAGCCGGTAGGTCTCCAGGTCCAGCCAGGAATCCGCGATCATCTCCTGCACCATCTGCTTGCGCGCGAGCTGCTCGCCCTGGGTGGTGCGGGAGAGCGCTCGCTCGGCCATCATGTCGAGGCTCCGCCTGATCAGCCCGACGGTGCGCATGGCGTGGTGGATGCGCCCGCCGCCGAGGCGGGTCTGCGCCACCATGAACGCCTCGCCGCGCGGGCCGAGCAGCGCGTCGGCCGGAACGCGGACGTTGCTGTAGCGGATGTAGGCGTGCGAGCCCGCTCCTTCGGGGTCACCGCCGAGCCCGACGTTGCGGATGATCCCCACGCCCGGCGCGTCGGTCGGGACGATCAGCATCGACTGCTGCCGGTACGGCGGGTTGTCCGGGTCGGTGACCGCCATGACGATGAGGAACGCCGCGTAGCGGGCGTTGGAGGAGAACCACTTCTCCCCGTTGATCACCCATTCGTCGCCATCGCGAACCGCGCTGGTGGTGAACACCTTCGGGTCGGCGCCACCTTGCGGCTCGGTCATCGAGAACGCCGAGACGATCTCGTTGGCGAGAAGCGGCTGCAGCCAGCGCTCCTTCTGCACCGGGGTGCCGAAGTGGGCGAGGATCTCGCTGTTGCCGCTGTCGGGGGCTTGGGCGCCGAAGACGATCGGGGCGCAGCGCGCCCGGCCGAGGATCTCGTTCATCAGGGCGAGCTCGACCTGCCCGTACCCGGGTCCGCCCAGGTCCGGGCCGAGGTGGCAGGCCCACAGGCCGCGTTCGCGGACCGCTTCCTGCAACGGCGGGATCAGCTCCGCGCGGACCGGGTCGTCGAGGTCGTAGGGGTGGTCGATGATGTGGTCGAGCGGTTCGATCTCCTCGCGGACGAACTCCTCGATCCAGTCGAGTTCTCGCTGGAACTCGGGGTCGGTCTCGAATTCCCAGGCCACGGCGGTCTCCTCCGGTGCGGGCTTCGGTGCCGGGCGCCAACGTAATGCGACTGCCTTAGAAGCACAAGCACTTGATTTTCCGTTGCGGGCGAGGCAGATTCGAGCCGTCTCACGGAACTTTCGAGCCGGCGAGGGTGGGGACGTGGAAACGATGAGGAACCACGAGGACATCCGCGCAGAGCTGACCGCTCCGGGCGCGCCTTTCGAGACCGTCGAGGTCGACATCCGCGGGGTGCGAGTGCGTGCCTGGCGGAACGCGCCTGCCAGCTTGCGGGCCATGGTCGAGAGCTCGCGGGCCTTCGCCGAGCGGGATTTCCTCGTCCACGGCGATGCGCGGGTCACCTACCGCGAGCACTTCCAGCAGGTGGCCGGGTTGGCGGGGCAGCTCGTCGAAGAGCACGGCATCCGGAAGGGCGACCGGGTCGCCATCGCCATGCGCAACTACCCCGAATGGCCGGTCGCCTTCTTCGCCGCCGCGTGCGCCGGTGCTGTCGTCGTGCCGTTGAACGCTTGGTGGTCGGCGAGCGAGCTGGAGTTCGGGCTGCGCGACTCCGGGGCGAAGGTGCTGATCGCGGACCAGGAGCGGATGGACCGGCTGCGGGACGTGCTACCGGGCCTCGGGATCACCGCGATCGTGGCGCGGCCGACCGGGCCGCTGCCGGCCGGCAGCCGCGACATCCGCGATGTGCCCACCGCCGCGGAGCTTCCCGACGTCGACCTCGGCCCCGAGGACGACGCCACGATCTTCTACACGTCCGGCACCACCGGCATTCCCAAAGGCGCGTTCGGCACGCACCGCAACATCTGCGGCAACGTGACCAGCGTGGGATACGCGGCGGCCCGGGCCCTGCTCCGGCAGGGCGGGTCGCTCGCCGATCTGGCCGCGGCGCTGGCGGTGCCGGCGACGGCACTGGTGGCAGTTCCGTTCTTCCACGGCACCGGCTGCCACTCGGTGCTGCTAGGTGCTTTCCACCGAGGTGCCACTTTGGTCCTGATGCACAAGTGGGACGCCGGCACCGCGCTCGAACTCATCGAGCGCGAGCGCGTCACGCAATTCACCGGCGTGCCGGCGATGCTCGCGCAACTCTATGCGCACCCCGAGTTCGCGCGGCGCGACCTGACCAGCCTGACCGCGGTCGGAACCGGAGGAGCGGCTGCGCCACCGGCGCTCGTGCAGCGCTCCACCGCGCTCCTGCCCGGCGCGGCACCGGCCAACGGCTACGGCCTCACCGAGACGTCCTCGATGACCACGGCCAACCGCGGACTCGATTACCTGGCCAAGCCGGACAGCGTCGGGCTCGCGGTCGCGATCTGCGACGTCGAGGTGGTGGACCCGGTCACCGAGCAGCGGTTGCCCGCGGACGAGGTCGGCGAGCTGCGGATCAAGGGCGCGAACGTGGTCAAGGGCTACTGGAACCGGCCGGACGCCACGGCCGACGCGATCACCGACGGCTGGCTGCGCTCCGGCGACCTCGCCCGGATCGACGAAGAGGGGTTCGTCTACATCGTCGACCGGGCCAAGGACATGCTGATCCGCGGCGGGGAGAACGTCTACTGCGCCGAGGTCGAGGCCGCGATCCACGAACATCCCGCAGTGGCCGACTGCGCCGTGATCGGCATCCCGCACGACATCCTGGGCGAAGAGGTGGGGGTGCTGGTCCAGGTCCTCGCCGGCACCACCCTGACCGCCGAGGCACTGCGCGCGTTCCTGGACGGGCGGATAGCGCGGTTCAAGATCCCCGCGCACGTCTGGGTGCAGGACGACGAGCTGCCCCGCAACGCCTCCGGGAAGATCCTCAAGCGGCAGATCCGCACCGAGCTGATCCGCGCGGTCACGGCCGGCGAATCGCGGCACGGATAGGTTCTCGTCATGACCCACACCTCGACGCGCGATGCCGAACCCGCGGCGGACGCGCGTTCGGCGCTGACCCGAGCGGCCACCCGGCTCTTCGCCGAACGCGGGATCTACGCGGTGTCGCTGCGGGAGATCACCCGCGCCGCCGGGCAGCGCAACACCACCGCGCTGCAGTACCACTTCACCAACCGGGAAGGCCTGCTCCGGGAGGTGCTGATCGAGCACGGGCGGGACGTCGGGGCACGCCGCAACACGCTGCTCGACCAGTACGAGCTGACCGGCCGCGACGACCTGCGCGCGCTGGCGTCCGCACTGGTCCTGCCCCTGATCGCGAAGCTGTCGGATCCCGCGGGCGGCCGCGAGTACCTGCAGATCGCCGCGGAACTGCTCGGCCGGACCAACCGGATGGTCGAGCCGGGGGAACCTGCCGCGATCGTGCTCGACGACCCCGGGGGCAGCCTGGCCCGCTGGCTCGGGCTGGTGGCACCGATGCTGCCGCCCGAGGCGGTCGGCCCGCCGCTGCACCGCCGATTCGCGGCCATCCACTTCGCGCACCTCGAACTGAGCCGCCGCGCCAAGGACGACCCGCGCAGCGAACAAACCCTGTTCACCCACTACCTCACCGACCTGGTGGCCGCGGTGCTCGCAGCACCGGTCTCCGACGAGACGAAGCGGGTGCTCGCCACGCGGCAGCGATCCTGACGCCGGAAGGACATCGATGTCCCGCGGTCAAGGTCGCAGTTTCAATTGAAACTGCGAACTGGGCGCCCGGCGAGCGGCGAGACCTGGCTGGGCAGGGCGATCGCCCGCCGGATACGTTCGCTCCATGGAACTCGTACCGCTCGCCTCGTTGCTCGGCGTCGTGGTGGTGGAGTTGGGCATGGTGCTGACCCCCGGGCCCAACATGGTCTACCTGGCATCGCGAGCCATCTCGCAGGGGCGGCGTGCCGGACTCGTGTCGCTCGCCGGGGTTGCCCTCGGATTCGTCGTCTACCTCGTCGCAGCAGCTGCCGGTCTATCCGCGCTCTTCGTGGCCGTGCCTGAGGCCTACCACGTGGTGAAGCTCCTGGGCGCGGCGTACCTCGCGTGGATGGCTTGGCAGATCCTGCGCCCCGGTGGCGCCTCGCCGTTCGAACCGCGCGAACTGGCCCCGCACTCGGCGGCCCGCCTGTTCGGCATGGGGCTGCTGACGAACCTCTTGAACCCCAAGATCGCGCTCCTGTACGCCGCGCTGATCCCCCAGTTCGTCGATCCCGCGCTGGGTGCGACGTGGTGGCAGTTCCTCCAGCTCGGAACCGCGCAGATCGTGGTCGGCGTGACCATCAACGGCCTCATCGTTCTCGCCGCCGCTGCGCTCGCCGGGTATCTGGCCCGCCACCCCCGCGTGCTCCAGGCACAGCGTTTCGCATCCGGCACCCTGCTGGGCTTCTTCGCCGCGAAGATGGCCATCAGCCGGCCCAGCTGAACCGATCAGCAGGCCGGAATCCGGGCCGGGGAACCTTCGGAGGAGCGTCCGCGAAGCTTCTGGAAGAGGCGGTGCCCACTGCGCCGTGGGCACCGCCGCTGGTTCTCAGAGCGCGTATTTCTGGGTCCCCCGCAGGCATTCGGCCGCCTCGGTGACCACCCTGTCGATCAGCTCCTCGCAGGTCGGCAGGTCGTCCAGGACGCCGACCACCTGACCGGCGGCGAGCACGCCGGCGTTCGTGTCGCCGTCGACGAGGCCGGACTTGAGCATCATCGGGGTGTTGGCCGCGAGCACCATCTGCGACCAGGAGCGGCCGCTGCCGTGCTTCATCGACCGGCCGTCGGCGGCGAGCTCGCGCCAGGTCATCCCGCTCAGCTTCTTGAACTTCAGGGTCCGCCGGATGGTCGGCCCCAGCCGCTTCAGGATGCTCGTCTCCTGCAGTTCCTCCACGAACCGGGTGCGCAGCATGCGGTGCGGCATGCCGTCGACCTTGTCGGTGACGACGGTCCCGTTGACGTCGTGGGAGAGGTACAGCCGCTTCACGGCATCGGGAACGGCGCTGTCCTTGGTGAGCAGGAAGCGGGTGCCCATGCCGATTCCCGCGGCGCCGTAGGACAAAGCCGCCGCGAGGCCGCGGCCGTCGAAGAAGCCGCCCGCCGCGACGACGGGGATGTCGACGGCGTCGAGCACGCTCGGCAGGAGCAGCGTGGTGGGCACCGAGCCGGTGTGACCGCCGCCTTCGCCGCCCTGGACCATGACCGCGTCGGCGCCCCACGCCGCCACCTTCTCGGCGTGGCGGGGCGCGCCGACCGAGGGCATCACGACGATGCCGTGGTCCTTGAGCTTGGCAATCAGCTCCTTCTTCGGCGCCAGCGCGAACGACGCGACCTTCACCCCGTGCCGGATCAGCAGGTCGACGCGCTGCGGCGCGTCGGCGGCGTCGGCCCGGAGGTTGACGCCGAAGGGCCGGTCGGTGCGGCGCTTGACCGCGATGATCGCCCGATCCAGCTCTTCCAGGCCCATCGTCGCGCTGGCCAGGATGCCCAGGCCGCCGGCGTTGGCCGTGCCGCCGACCAGGCTCGGCCCGGCCACCCAGCCCATGCCGGTCTGCACGACCGGATGCCGGATGCCGACCAGGTCGTTGAGCGGGGTGCGCAGGAGCTGCTCGGCACTCATCGGGCGGCCTCCGGCTTGACCTCGCGGTCGCGCAGGTTCTTCGGGTCGAGCACCTCGCGGATGAGCGTCAGCTCCGCGTCGGTGGGCGTGCGGGTCTCCGGGACCTCGTCGTCGGCGTGGATCTCGCACCCGCTGGCCGCCCGCACGTCGTCGACGGTCACGCCCGGGTGCACCGAGCGCAGCCGCAACGTGCGGTCGGGGCCGCCCAGGTCGAGGACCGCGAGGTTCGAGACGATGCGGTGGATGTCGTTGTACCGGGCCGCGGCCGGTCCGGCCTGCTCGGCCAGCTTCGGGCCGATGCCGGAGACGATGTCCACCCGTTCCACGAAGACCCGGGGGGCGTGCTTCGGAACCCAGTACGAGGTGCGGTTGTTCGCGGTGTTGCCGGGGGCGCCGCGGGAACCGAGCAGCTGGCGCTTCGGCTGCGCGAAGTCGCCGATCGCCGAGATGTTCTGGTTGCCGTGCCGGTCGATCTGGGTGGCGCCCATCATGACGTGCCGCTTGCCGTAGGCGACCACGTCGAAGACCTTCCGGAACGGGATCCAGCCCTCCACCGCATCGGATCCGGTCCCGAGCGCGGGAACCTCGGCGAGGAAGCGGGATTCGCCGTCGGAGATCACCAGATCGGGATTGCTCGTCAGCTTGGCCAGCCGGACGCCCAGGGTGGGCAGCAGTCCCATCGGGCTGCCGAAGATCTCGCCGTCGTCGGCGAACGCGTCGGCGATGGCCGCCGCGCAGATCTCGGCACGCGTCACGTCGGACATCCTCACGCCTCCTGCTCTTCGTGGAACGCCTTCACGGCGGCCTGGTAGTCGTCCTCGGTGCCGCGCAGGAAGCGCCGTTCGAAGGCTTCCCAGGCCGACGGGTCGGCGGCTGCGGCGGCGTAGGCGCGCTGGAACTTCTCGTCCCGCTCGTAGTCCGGGGTGCACGTGGTGAAGTGGGCCCCGTTGGGCGTTTCGACGACGCCGTCGACCATCATCCGGCTGATCAGCAGGCGCTGGACGGCGGCTTCGCGGGTGAGCTCCGCGGTGTCGACGATGCGCTCGCAGGTCACGAACGCCTTGTCGGCCGCCATGCAGAACAGGTCGTCGAAGTAGGGATCCGGGCCGAGGTAGGTGGCGTTGCCGTGCGGGTCCGCGCGGTTCATGTGCACCAGCGCGGCGTCGAGGTGCAGCGCCGGAACGGCGACGAGTTCTTCGAAGACGCCGTCCGCGGCGGGGTACGGGCTGGTCACGGTGCGCAGGCCGGGGTTGTTCACCATGACGTCGGAGCCGAGCCCGGCGCGCATGGGCAGGAACGGCAGGCGCTGGGCGGCGGCGCGCAGCCCGGCCTGGAACATGCCCTCGTCGAGCTCGACGACCTCGGGGATCGTCCGGTTCTGCCGCGCCTGCTGGAAGTTCGGTTCGAGCGGCACGGAGTCGAGCGAGACGAACGCGTACACCAGCTTGCGGATCCGGCCCGCGCGGGCGAGGAGCCCGACGTCGGCGCCTCCCCAGGAGACCAGGGTTAGGTCGGTCAGGTTCGAGCGCAGGATCGCGCGGACCAGCGCCATCGGCTTGCGCCGCGGGCCCCAGCCGCCGATGCCGATGGTCATGCCGTCTTCGAGCCCGGCGACCACGTCGTCCGCGGTCATGCGCTTGTCGCGGGGCTTGCTCATTCGCTCCTCGCTTTCTCGGTGCCGGCGAACCGGTCCCGGTGCTCGTCCGCCACCCCGGCGAGGTTGAGCTCCATGGTGAAGCCCTGCTCGAACCGGTAGCTGCGGTTGACGTCGACGGGGTCGATGCCGTTGATGGCCTCCTTGGCCATCCGGATGACCCGGGTGTCCTTCGCGGCGATCTCGGCCGCGACGGAGAGGGCCGCCTCGTCGAGGCGGTCGCGCGGGACGACTTCGAGGACGGAGCCGTGCCCGACGAGGTCGGTGGCGGGGATGTTGCGGCCGGTGAAGTAGAGGGTGCGCAGCAGGTGCGGCGGGACGAGGCGGGCGAGGTGGGTCGCGGCGCCGAGGGCACCGCGGTCCACCTCCGGCACCCCGAAGTAGGCGTCTTCGGCGGCGACGATCGTGTCGGCGTTGCCGACCAGGCCGACGCCGCCACCGAGGCAGAACCCGTTGACGGCGGCGATGACCGGCACGGCGCACTCGTAGACCGCCTTGAACGCGGCGTAGCAGCCCCGGTTCGCGCCGATCAGGGCGTCGAATCCGTCGGTGTGCTGCATTTCCTTGATGTCGACGCCCGCGTTGAAGCCCTTGCCCTCCGCGCGCAGCACGACGACGTGGGTGTTCAGGTCCGCGCCCGCTTCGTCGAGCGCCGCGGCGAGGTCGAACCAGCCCCGAACGGGGAGCGCGTTGACAGGCGGGTAGTCGACCGTGACGACGCGGATGCCGTCGTCACGCAAGTCCGAGGTGATGCCCATGTGCCACCTTCCGGGCTACTTGACCTATCATTTGCTTGGTACCCTAACATCTGCTTGGTTCCCGACTCATCGGAGAGACGCGTGGCTGTTCAGCTGGACATGACGGGACGGGTGGTCCTGGTGACCGGGGGCACCAAGGGCATCGGCCGGGCCATCGCCGCGGCCTTCGTCGCGGCCGGCGCGCAGGTGGTGACGTGCGCGCGGTCCGAAGGGGACGAGCCGGCCGCGGGCACGACGCACCTGCGCTGCGATGTGCGGGACGAGGAGTCGGTCCGGGCGATGATGGCCGACTTGCTCGCGCGGCACGGCCGGATCGACGTGGCGGTGAACAACGCCGGCGGCGCGCCGTACGCCCTGGCGGCGGACGCGTCACCGCGCTTCCACGGCAAGATCATGGGCCTCAACTTCTTCGGGCCGCTGCTGGTCGCCCAGGTCGCGAACGCCGCCATGCAGCAGCAGGACACCGGCGGCTCGATCGTGAACATCTCTTCCGTCAGCGCCCTCCGGCCCTCGCCCGGCACGGCGGCCTACGGCGCGGCGAAGGCCGGGCTGGACTCGCTCACCCGCTCGCTGGCCGTGGAGTGGGCGCCGAAGGTGCGGCTGAACTCCATCAACGTCGGCCTGTGCCGCACCGAGCTGACCGGCGGCCACTACGGCGACGACGGAAGCGTCGAGGCCATCGAGCGCACCATCCCGCTGGGGCGGATGGCGCGGCCGGAGGAGGTCGCCAACGTCGCGCTCTTCCTGGCCTCCGACCTCGCGTCGTACGTCAGCGGCGCCTCGGTCGAATGCCACGGCGGGGGAGAGCCACCCGCCTTCCTCTTCGCCACCCAGACCCTCTAGCGCACCGCGAGATCGAGGGGAGTGGGACGCGGTCACCCGGGTCTGCGGCACGTAACCGGTGTGGTCACCGGTCGTTCGGGGTGTCCGCGTCCGGCGCCTTGGTGCGGTGTGCCCGGAGGGAACCGGGGTGGGCCTTCGCCGACGGGTCGCGCCGGGTCTTGATCAGGCTCGCCACGGTCACGACCAGCAGCACCGCGATGATCACCCCGAGGCTGAGGGGCGTCGGGATCTCGGGGACGCGCTCGTCGATGTCCACGTGCAACCAGTGCGGGAACAGCTTGACGCCGATGAACGCGAGGATCAGCGACAGTCCCGAGAGGTGGACCAGGCGCTCCAGCAGTCCCTTCACCAGGAAGAACAGCGCGCGCAGGCCGAGGAGGGCGAAGGCGTTGGCGGTGAAGACGATGTAGGGCTCCGCGGTGATGCCGAAGACCGCGCGCGGAGGAGAAGCTCAACTCGCTGCGGCATCGGCCGACGGAGAACCAGGCCGACCAGCTGCGGGCGATGGGCTACCCGCCGGTCGTCGCGGAGATCACGATGCAGCAGACGATCGCCTGGTGGTCGATGCACAGCCAGGGCCGCGGCCTGTTCCCGGTGCTGCTGAAGAACGTGCCCGATCTGGACCGGCGCACGGTGGGCGAGGCCGAGTTCGTCTGCAACTCGCTGATCGGCTCCAACTTCGGCGACGGCCACCTGCACGACGAGGACCTGATCCGCGCGGTGCAGTCCCGCGTCGGGTTCGCCCCCCGGCGAATGGCTCGTGGTGTGGGCGGAGTCGCAACCACTCGAAGGTCCAGCACTGCAAGGTGATCGACGCCGCGCTCGGCGTGATCGAGCGCGGCACCTGGAAGGTCTCCGACGCGGTGGCCGCCCAGCCGTGGCTGCCGGACGGGCCGATCCCGCTGGACGTCACGTGGACCCGCGAGCCCGGCCCGGCGGTCCGCACGACCGCCTGACCGCAGCCGGGCCGATCGGTCTTCCGGCTGGAAGACTCCGGGGCGGAGGGTGAAACAGGCCCGCCCTCCGCCCGCCCAGGAAGCGCACGAAACCTGCCCCGGGAGGGAACCCCGATGAGCACCGCGATCGTGATCGGCAGCGGTCCCAACGGACTCACCGCAGCAGCGGTCCTGGCCCGGGCGGGCGTCGAGGTCACCGTGCTGGAGGCGGCCGACGAGATCGGCGGCGGCACCCGCACCGTCGAGGCGATCGTGCCCGGCCTGCTGCACGACCACTGCTCGGCGACCCACCCGATGGCCGTCGGCTCGCACGCATTGCGCGATCTGGGACTCGACCGCTACGGCCTGCGGTGGCGGCTGCCGGAGATCGACTGCGTGCACCCGCTCGACGACGGCACCGCCGGCGTCCTGCACCGCTCGGTGGCCGAGACGTCCCGCGGGCTGGGGCCCGACGGCCGTCGTTGGCGCGCGCTGTTCGAGCGACCGGCCCGCGGCTACGACGCGCTGAGCGAGGACATCCTGCGTCCGCTCCTGCGCCTGCCGCGGCATCCGCTGCGGTTCGCCCGGTTCGGCATCCCGACGCTCCTGCCTGCCACGGCGCTGGCGCGGCTGTTCCGCACCGAGCAGGCGCGGGCCTTGTGGTTCGGCGTGGCCGCGCACGCGTTCCGGCCGCTGGACCTGCCGCTGTCCTCGGCGATCGGGCTCGGCGTCCTGACCGCCGGTCACCGCAACGGCTGGGCGGTCGCCGAGGGCGGTTCGCGCGCCATCTCGGACGCGCTGGCCGCGCTGCTGCGCGACCACGGCGGGAAGATCGAGACCGGGGTCGCGGTCCGCTCGGCGGCGCAGCTCCCGCCGTCGGACGTCGTGGTGTGGGACGTCGCGCCGACCGCGGTCGCCGACGCGCTGGGCGACCGGCTGCCCGCGCGGATCTCCCGCGCCTACCGCCGGTTCCGGTACGGGCCCGCCGCTTTCAAGGTCGACTTCGCGGTCGCGGGCGGCGTGCCCTGGACCGTCGAGCAGGCCCGGCGGTCCGGTTCGGTGCACGTCTGCGGCACCGCGGCCGAGGTTGCCGCGGCCGAGCGGGAGGTGCATGCCGGGCGGCTGCCCGACCGGCCGTTCGTGCTGGCCGGCCAGCAGTACCTCGCCGACCCGACGCGCTCGGTGGGCGATGTGCATCCACTGTGGACATATGCGCACGTCCCGCACGGCTACACCGGCGACGCGACCGAAGCGATCATCGCCCAGATCGAGCGGTTCGCTCCCGGGTTCCGCGACCGGATCGTCGGCACCGCGGTGCGCACTCCGGCCGGATTCGCTCGGGAGAACGCCAATTTCGTCGGCGGCAACATCCTGACGGGCGCGATGGACGTCCGGCAGCTGACCTTCGGCCCCCGGACCACCCTGCAGCCCTACGACGTCGGGCTGCCGGGCCACTTCCAGTGCTCGGCGGCGACCCCGCCGGGTCCGGGCGCCCACGGCATGTGCGGCGCGCACGCGGCCGCCCGCGCACTGCGCCACCTCCGCCGCTGACCCCCGCCCGTCGTCCTCCCGCAATTTCCATTGAAATTGGACCTTCGATTTCAATGGAAATTGCGGGCAGGACTCCAGGGCCAGGGCGACGTCCCGGTCAGGCGGGCACGCGAGCCGGGGCGAGGCGGATGAGCTCTACGCCGTAGAGGACGATCCAGCCGACCCACATCAGCCATCCGGCCAGGCCGAGCAGGGCGAGCGGGCCGCCTTGGGTCATGATCACCGGAGTGAGGCTCGCGGAGCTGAACAGCAGTGCGGCGGACAACAGGCCCAGTGCCGCGTGCCAAGGCCGGACGAGGCCGGCGTGCAGCCCGGCGATGGACAGGCCGACCAGCCCAAGCGCCAGGAAGGTGCCGTTGAGGGTGAACAACGCGTCGTGCAACGCCCACAGCCCCGAATTGGCCGTGCTGTCCTGCGCGGTTGTCGCTCCGAGTGCGAGGCGTATCGCTATGACGCCGGCGAACGTGGCGTTCTGCAGGATCAGGCCGACCAGTCCGACCAGCGACCAGGCTTCGCCCCGGTCGTGCTCGGACCGGCGCAGTGCGGCGACCACGCTCGCGCCGAACAACGTGGCCAAGACCCAAGCGGTGGGCGTGAGTGCGGACGAGATCCCGACGATGCCGGTCTTCGTGCCGAAGAACGCGTTGACCTCGCCGATGTCGGTGCCGGTCAGCGGCAGGCCGGCGGGCGCGGCGATCGCGTTGCTGCCAACGATGGTGGCGGCGAAGCCGATGCCGGCGACGCCGCCGACCCGTGCGAACGAATTGGGTTTACGCAACATATAATCAATATAGATAGCGACAAACGACGAGGGCCACCATGGATGCAGAACCAGGCCGGCGCCGGTACGACTCGTTGCGCCGCACCGCGCAAGCGCACGAGACGCGGGCCGAGATCGCGCGCGCCGCGCGCAGGCTTTTCGTCGCCCGGGGCTGGGCGGCGACCACCGTGCGGGACGTCGCGCGCGAGGCGGGAGTCTCCGCGCCGACGGTCTATTCGGCGTACGGGAACAAATCCGGGCTGACCCGGGCCCTGGCCGATGCGGCGGACATGTCGGCCGACGTGGGGCAGATGGTCGCCGAGCTCGAAGCCGCCGGGGAGGACTGCGCGCGGCAGCTCGCGGCGATGGCGGCGTACGACAGGCGGCTGTTCGAGCGCGCGGGCGACGTCATCGTGCTGCTGCGCGAGGCGGGGCGCACCGAACCCGAGCTGGCGGAGGCCTACGGCGAGGGGCGCCGGCGCGGCGACGAGACCCGCATCCAGGCGTTCTCCGCCTGGCCGGACGGCACCCTCCGGGAGGGCCTGGACGTGCAGTCCGCCGTCGACGTGTACGGGGCCCTGTGCAACGTCGACGTCTACACCACGCTCACCGCGGAACGCGGCTGGTCGCCCGATCAAGTCGAGCAGTGGTGGGGCGGCGTGCTGGCCAGGGAGCTCCTGGCCTAGCCGCATGGGGTCGCGACGCTGGTGACGCGGCGTCTTCGGCGACGGTGCGGGTCGGTTTTCTGTTGTAGCGCAACATTTTTCGGCGTGGCGTGGCGCCGTTCGAACTCGCTGGAGACCTGGCGCGCGGTGCCGCGCGCTCACCCCTGAGCGCCGGTTCAGAAGTGGCGGGTGAGCCACTCCAGGAGGATCTCGTTGGTGCCTTCCGGATCCTCCTGCTGCGTCCAGTGACCGGTGTCGAGCATGCGGCGCTCCAGGGTCTCGACGTACTGGAGCAGGTTGTCGCTCAGGTCCGGGTGGCAGATCGCGTCCCGGCGAGCGGCGATCATCAGCGCCGGCACGGTCAGCTTCGCGATGGCGCCGTCCGGGAACACCTCGGACTGCACCCGCCAGTTCCCCGGGATGCTGCGGTACCAGCCCAGCGGTCCGCCGAACCCCGTGCGCGCGAAGGCTTCGGCGTAGTGGTCGAGCTCCTCGTCGCCGACCAGCACCTCGCCGGGCCAGGTGGCCTCGTCGTCGGCGAGCAGGTGGCTGTAGCTCATCGACTCCGCATCGTGCCGGCCGGTGCGCGAGAGGGTGGTGCCGGCGCCGGTGTCGCGGCGGAAGAAGAACCGGAGCGTCCGCGCCGGGTCGCGCTCCATGAGCGCCTGCAGCTCGGGGGTCTGGAAGTGCGCGACGTAGTTGCGCGGTCCGTAGGCCTCCAGGTACTTCTCCAGCGGGTTCTCCCGGGAGTACCCGAACGGCGTGTTGAGCGTGATGACGCCGGCCACGCGCTCGGGATGCAGGTGCGGCATCCACCACGAGATCATGCCGCCGAAGTCGTGGCCGACCACCACCGCGCGGTCGTAGCCGGCGTCCGCGATCAGCCCCGCGACGTCGGTGGTCGTCTCCGCGATGCTGTACGCCGTCGGGTCGGCCGGGCCGGTCGAGCGGCCGTAGCCGCGCAGATCGGGCGCGAGCACGTGGAATCCGGCGTCCGCCAGCGGCCGGAGTTGGTGCCGCCAGGAGGCGGCCAGCTCCGGGAAGCCGTGGCAGAGCACGACGCAGACGTCCCGGGCGACGCGCTCCGGCTTCGCCTCGTAGACGGCGAGGCGGACGCCGTTCGTGTCGACGAACCGCGGTGCCGGCAGCAGACCGGGCCTGTCCTCCGCCGCCCCGGTCACCGGTCCGCGCTCCGGCGCTGCAGGGTGCGGGGCACGGCGAGCGAGGCGAGGGCGCCGATCGCTGCGGCGATGGCTGCGACCAGGAACGAGCCCCGGAAGCCCGCCTCCTCGTAGACGACGCCGGTCGGGCCGGCGGAGAGCACGAAGTGCGCCAGCACGGTGAAACCGATCGTCGAGATCAGCGTGCCGGACATGGTCTGGGCGACGCCGACGAAGCTCGACCCGACGGCGCGTTCCGTCTCGGGCAGGGTCAGCAGGGCGAGGTTCGGGACGGCGGCGTAGATCATGCAACCGAGGCCGAAGACCACCCAGATCAGCACCATCACGGCAGGCTCGGAGGGCGCGGTCGCGAGCACGGCGGCCGCCGTCGCGATCGCCACCGCGCCGAGGGTGAGGTGGTTGCGGAAGCCGAGCGAACGCGCGGTGGCCCCGGCGATGAACCCGCTCGCGACGATCGCGAGCTGCCCGGGCAGCAGCCACCCCGCCATCTGGGTCGCCGAGAGCCCGAAACCGTACGACGTGCTCTGCGGCGCCTGCAGCAGCATCGGCATCAGGGTGGCGAGCAGGGTCGTGGCGCCGTAGGCGATGCCGCCGGCGATGACGGTGTAGCGCAGGCCCGGGTTGGTGAACAGGTCCAGCCGGATCAGCGGCTCCGGCGTGCGGCGCTCCCACCACACCCAGATGGCGAAGCCGGCCAGTCCGATGGCGACGAAGGTCAGCGTCCGGGAGTCGAACAGGCCCCACACCTTGCCGCGGGAGAGGCCGAACATGACGACGAACATGCTGGCGGTGACCAGCGCCGCGCCGAGCCAGTCGATCCGCGCGGGGGTGCGGATCGGCGTCTCCCGCACGAACAGCGCCGCGAGCAGGGCGCCGATGGCGCAGAAGCCGAACGCGAACCAGAACACCGAGCGCATCCCGAAGCGGTCGATGAGCACCCCGGCCACCAGCAGGGAGCCGACGCCGACCGCGCCGACACCGGTGTTGGCGATGCTGATCGAGATCGACTGCATCCGCGCCGGGAACGTGTCCCGGATCAGCGTGTAGCCGAGGGCCATGCAGGCGAAGGCGATGCCGGCGAGGAACCGGCCGGTCACCAGGATTTCGAACGTCGGCGCCGTCGCCGAGAGCAACGCGCCCAGGGCGCCGACGGCGGCGGTGATGACGAGCATCCGCTTCTTGCCGTAGCGGTCGGCCAGCTTGCCGATGACGGGCGAGGCGACCGCGCCGGACAGCGTGAAGGCCGTCATCACCCAGACCACCTGGCTGCCGGGGAACTCGGCGGCGACCTGGGGCAGGGCGGGCGCGATGAGGGAGAAGCCGAGGGCGGACTGCTCGGTGAGCAGCAGCAGGATCAGCAGCACGCCGACCCAGTAGCGGGTGGGGCGGCTGCCGGGATCCGCGACGGTGGCGGGGCGTCTTGTGCCGCCGGAGGCCGAGACGGACATGGGGACTCGCTTTCGTGGGGCGGCTCGGTTCGAGACCGGCGCAGGGGTCAGCGGAGGGTGAAGTGCGCGGCGTCGGGCCGGCGGTGCTCGGCCCAGACGTCGACCAGCCGCCACGGGCAGGCAAGGATCACCCGTCCCCGCGCGTTGCGGTAGTAGGTGTGCGCCGTCGGGGTGTGCCGCCAGACGGTGCGCTCCATGTCGGCGTCGATCCGGGCGACGTACTCCTCGTACGCGGCGCGCGTCGGTTCCAGCGACCGGGCGCCCCGCTCGGCGAGGAGGTGCAGGCACTCGAACAGGTAGTGCACGGTGACCTCGATGCCGAAGTTGTTGCCCGCGCCGTGGCTGGGGTTCGCGTTGGGCGCGTTGGCGACGAACAGGTTGGGGAATCCGGGCACGGTGCCGCCGCGGTAGGCGCGGGGGTCGTTGCCGGCCCACTCGTCGGCCAGCCGGACGCCGTCCCGCCCCCGGATGTCCAGGCCGGACAGGAAGTCGAGGTGGAATCCGGTGGCGTAGACGATGACGTCGACCTCGACCAGGTCGCCCTCGGGAGTGCGGATGCCGTGCTCGGTGATCTCCGCGGGTTCGGCCGCGACGACGTCGACGTGGTCCCGGGTGAGCGCGGCGTAGTAGGCGCCGGGGTCGCGGATGATCCGCTTGCCGAACGGCGCGAAGTCCGGGGTCACCTTGGCCGCGAGCTCCGACCCCGCGCCGAAGGTGCGGTCGATGTAGGCCAGGCAGTCCTGGAGCAGGACGTCGTTGGCCGGCGAGATCGACCGGTGGGTGGCGGCCCACTCGGGGTCGACGAGGACGACCGGGTAGCCGTTGTCGGCGGAGCCCCAGAAAGCCTTGAGCCGCAGCCAGTTCGCGTAGAACGGCACGTGCCGGCCGAGCCAGCGGTGGTGCTCGGGAACGTCGTCGCTGTCGCGCTTGCGCGGCGCCACCCAGTGCGGCTGGCGCTGGAACAGCGTGAGGTGGGCGACGTCGTCGGCGATCGCGTCGACGATCTGGGCCGCGGTGCAACCGGCGCCGATGACGGCGACCCGCTTGCCGGTGAGGTCGAGGCCCGGGTGCCACTCGCCGGAGTGGACGCTGAGGCCCTGGAAGCGGTCCCGTCCGGGCGCCCCCGGGTACTGCGGCCGGTTGAGGTAGCCGGCCGCGGTCAGCACCACCGCGGCGTCCTCGACGCGGGTGCCGTCGGCGTCGCGCACCCGGATCCGCCAGCGTGCGGCCTCGTCGTCCCAGGTCAGGGCCTCGACATCGGTACCGAACGCGACGTGCTCCCGGATGCCGTGCCGGCCGGTGACCTCGCGCAGGTACTCCTGGTACTCGCCGCCCTTGGGGTAGTAGCTCGACCAGTCGGGGTTGATCTCGGCGGACAGCGAGTAGTACGACGACGGCGTGTCGACACCGACGCCGGGGTAGGTCTGCGTCAGCCAGGTGCCGCCGATGTCGTCGTTGCGCTCGTAGATCCGGTACCGGACGCCCTCCCGCTGCGCGGTGAGCGCGGCCGCGATGCCGGCCAGGCCACCGCCGATGATGGCGAGGTCGATCGTCTCCGGCAGCGGCTCGGTGCGCGGCACCACCGGCCGGGCGGCCTGGAAACCCCCTTGCTCCAGCAACATCGGGTAGTACTCCGGAGCCGGTGTCGCGCCCATCGCGACCGGCACGAGCCGGGTGAAGAACGCCAGGTCGTCGGGGGCCGGGCCGTTCGCGTCGCCCGGCTCCCGGTCGGCGGTCAGCGCCGCGACCAGCCGGTCGACGATGGCCGCAGCGGTGTCGGCGTCGGTGCGGCCCGCCATCTCGGGCGGGTCCGGCACGTGGGTGATCGCGCCGCCGAGCTCGTCGAGCACCGACACGTCCCGGGTGACCTGGGCCAGCACGGCCAGCAGCACGGCGGAGTCGGCCCGGCGCAGGTGCGCGCGCAGCTCGTCGGCATCGACGCCGGGCGAACCGGGTGAGGCGAGGGCAGGGGCGAAAGCGGACAAGGCGACTCCTTGCAGAGGGCATGGCGGGCTGTCGCGGCGGAGCGGGTCCGCGCCGGTGGGACGGGTCAGGACGGACCTCGGCGGACGCCCGGAGACCGGGGTCGAGCGACTGTGTGAGCCAGGACACTAAGCGGTCGGGCGAACCCTGTCTAGACCCTCGTCTCGGTTTTTAGATCCAAAGTTCGAAGTATCGCCTTCGGGTCTATCCAGGTGCCGCGCGGTCGGCTACGGTCGCCGCCATTCCCCTCGACCGAACGCTGCATCCGACGCGACGCCGCCCTCGAGAAAGGTCTTGCCGCCATGGATCAACTGCGCTTCGACGACCAGGTCGCCCTGGTCACCGGCGTCTCCACGTTCGGCCTCGGGCTCGCCTACGCCCGGCTGCTGGCCGCTCGCGGCTGCCGGGTCGTCGTCAACGACCTCGGTCGCGACTGGGCGGGCTCGGCCAATCCGCCCGCCACCGACGAAGCGGTGCGGATCATCGAGGAGGAGGGCGGCACCGCCGTCGGCGTGACGGGCGATGTCGTGGCGGAGGCCCCGCAGATCGTGCAGGCCGCCGTCGACGCCTTCGGCCGGCTCGACATCGTGATCAACAACGCCGGCGCCGGGGGCGACTTCGACACCCAGGTCGACGTGCACCTGCGCGGCGCCCACCGGATCAGCGAGGCCGCCTGGCCGCACCTCGTCGCCACCGGGGCCGGACGGATCCTGAACATCTCCTCCAACGGCAGCTACGGCGCGCCGGCGATGCCGGGGTACGCCGCGGCCAAGGGCGGCATCCTCTCGCTCACGCGCACCCAGGCCATCCTCGGCCGGCCGGTCGGCGTGCGGGCCAACGCGATCCTGCCCGCCGCGTGGACCCGCTCGACTGCGGGCATCGAGCAGCCCGGCTTCGCGGACTTCATGTCCACCCACTTCCCGCCGGAGGCCGTGGCCGCCTTCGCGGCGTACCTCCTGCACGGCGGCACGGCGCTCACCGGCGAGGCCTTCGCCGTCGGCGGCGGCCTGGTCACCCGCGTGGTCCAGGCCGAGACGCGGGGAGCGCGGGCGGCCGACCACGTGCCCGAGGCCTGGCCCGCACTGATCGAGCAGGTGCTGGCGCCGGAGTCGATGGTGGTCGCCGGCTCGCTGTGGGCGCAGCTCGACGCGTTCGTCGGCCGGATGGGGCCGGCGACGCAGGCGGACTGGGCGGCGATCCGGATCGCCCCGGACGTGGCCGGGAAGGTGGGTGCGTGATGGTGTCCCTCGACCCCGATGTCGCCGCCTACCTGGCGGGCAGGAGCGAGAGCTGGGTGCCGATGCACGTCGCCGGCGTGACCGCCGCGCGCACGGCGCTCGCCCGGCTGCCGCGCCGCGCCGGGCCGCAGATGCACCGCGTCGAGGACCGCGTGATCGACGGGCCGCACGGCCCCTTGCGGCTGCGGATCTACTGGCCGACCGACGCGGACACCCCGCCCGCCGTCGCGTACTTCCACGGCGGCGGCATGGTCATCGGCGACATCGACGACTTCGACATCCTGGCCCGTTTCCTGGCGGAGGCCTCCGGCGCCGTGGTGGTGAGCGTCGACTACCGGCTCGCCCCCGAGCACCCCTACCCGGTGGCCACGGAGGAGGCGTACGCCGCCGTGCAGTGGATCGGCGACGCCGCGGCCGAGCTCGGCATCGACCCCACCCGCGTTGCGGTCGCCGGCGACAGCGCCGGCGCGACCCTGGCGGCCGGCGTCGCTCTCCAGACCCGCGACGAGGGCGGCATCCCGCTGGTCTTCCAGCTGCACCTCTACGCCGGGATCGACCGCGACGACACCCGGCCCTCGGTCCTGGAGCACGCCGACGGGCCGATCATCACCGCAGGCGACTTCGCCTGGACCAAGAACCTCTACCTGGGGGACGACCCGAGCCGCGACCACCCCTACGGCGTGCCCAGCCTCGCCGCCGACCTGTCCGGCCTCCCGGACGCCATCGTCGTCACCGCCTCGCACGACCCCAGCCGCGACGGCGCGGAGGAGTACGGGCTGCGGCTGCGCGACGCCGGCGTCCAGGTGGCGCTGCTGCGGTACCCGGGCGTGGCCCACGGGTTCCTGATGCACGCCGACCACCACGCCCGGGCCCGGCTCGCGCTGGCCGAGATCGGCGGCCTGATGCGCGCCAAGCTCGGGCGCTGAGACCTCAGTCGACGAGCAGCGCCGCGCACCAGACGTCGGTGATCGTGTCGATCGCACCGGCCCGGTCGGCCGCCCAGCCCCGCACCAGCCAGGTGTTGAGGAACAGCTCCAGGCCGCTGATCAGCAGCAGCGCGCGGGACTGCACGTCGGCGTCGTCGAAGCGCTTCCACAGGGCCGCGTTCGCGGTGAGCGCCGTGACGAAGCGGTGGTGGTAGTCGAGGTAGAACTCGTCGTAGCGCACCAGCCCGGAGCTCTGCACCCGCAACCGGTCACCGCTGTGCTCCCAGGTGGCGACGACGTTCTCGACCCACCCGCCGATGCTCGCCCGGGACCACTCTTCGAGAGCCCCGAAGTCGCGGTACAGCGACTCCGCGCGATCCCACATCTCGATGACGATCTCGCGGACGATCAGGTCCTTGCTCGGGAAGTACGAGTACAGGGTCGCCCGGCTCGCCCCCACCGCCTTCGCGATGTCGTCGATCGTGGTCTCGCGGAAGCCCCGCCGGCCGATCAGCTCGGCGGCGGCGTCGAGGATGGTCGCCCTCGTCTGGCGCTTCTGCTGCTCGCGCAGCGACGGACGCCGCTCGGGTCTGGAATCCATACTCCGAGTCTAGTATCCGTGAACTCGCGGAAGCCGCTGGCGGACAACCAGGACCACCTGCCCCCGGCACGGTTGTTCAGCGTTGTCCGGGTGCTTCGGGGATCCGCGGGCGAGGCGGGACTCACTCTTGATTAGTTCCAGAAAATGCGGCAGGCTCTGCGCGTGCCAACGACCACGGCGGATCTTGAGCGCATGTTGCGCAAGACTGCGCTTCGCGTGACCCGGCCTCGGGTCGCGGTGCTGTCCGCAGTGCGTGAGCATCCGCACGCCGATACGGACTCGATCGTCGGTGTCGTGCGCAGAGAACTCCCGAAGGTTTCCCGCCAGGCCGTCTACGACGTGCTGCGCGCGCTGACCGAAGTGGGTTTGCTGCGTCGCATCCAGCCGATGGGCTCCGTGGCCCGCTACGAGGCGCGAGTCGGGGACAACCACCACCATCTCGCGTGCCGGTCGTGCGGTGCCATCGTCGATGTCGATTGCGCCGTGGGAGCGGCCCCCTGCTTGGCCGCCTCCGATGCCCACGGCTTCACGATCGACGAGGCCGAGGTCATCTACTGGGGGCTGTGCTCCTCCTGCTCGTCCGACCCCACCGCTGAACAGAACAGCTGAACCTGAAAGGGAACTCCCGTGACTGACAGCCCTGACGCCGTTGTTGGAGACAACAAGGAGGCGAGCGCAGGCAAGTGCCCGGTCGCGCACGGGCGCGCGCCGCACCCGACCCAGGGCGGCGGGAACCGCCAGTGGTGGCCGAACCGGCTCAACCTCAAGATCCTCGCGAAGAACCCCCCGGTGGCCAACCCGCTGGGCGAGGAGTTCGACTACGCCGAGGAGTTCAAGACCCTCGACCTGCCCGCGGTCAAGCGGGACATCGAAGAGGTCCTGACCACCTCGCAGGACTGGTGGCCGGCCGACTTCGGTCACTACGGGCCGCTCATCATCCGGATGGCGTGGCACAGCGCGGGCACCTACCGCATCAGCGATGGCCGCGGTGGCGCCGGTGCCGGTCAGCAGCGCTTCGCGCCGCTGAACAGCTGGCCGGACAACGTCAACCTGGACAAGGCCCGCCGCCTGCTGTGGCCGGTCAAGAAGAAGTACGGCCAGAAGATCTCGTGGGCCGACCTGCTCATCCTGGCCGGCAACGTCGCGCTGGAGTCGATGGGCTTCAAGACCTTCGGCTTCGCCGGTGGGCGCGTGGACGTCTGGGAGCCCGACGAGGACGTCTACTGGGGCCCCGAGACCACGTGGCTCGACGACGAGCGCTACAGCGGTGACCGGGAGCTCGAGAACCCGCTGGCCGCGGTCCAGATGGGACTCATCTACGTCAACCCGGAGGGCCCCAACGGCAACCCGGACCCGATCGCCGCGGCCCGCGACATCCGCGAGACCTTCCGCCGCATGGCGATGAACGACGAGGAGACCGTCGCGCTGATCGCCGGCGGGCACACCTTCGGCAAGACCCACGGTGCGGCGCCGGACAGCAACCTGGCCGCCGACCCCGAAGGCGCCGCGCTCGAAGAGCAGGGCCTGGGCTGGAAGAACTCCTTCGGCACCGGAAAGGGCGCCGACACCATCACCAGCGGTCTCGAGGTCACGTGGACCTCGACGCCGACGAGGTGGACCACCAACTTCCTCTGGAACCTCTTCAGCTTCGAGTGGGAGCTGACGGAAAGCCCGGCCGGCGCGAAGCAGTGGAAGCCGAAGGGCGGCGCGGGCGAAGGCACGGTGCCGCACGCCCACGATTCGTCGAAGCGGATCGCGCCGAGCATGCTGACCACCGACCTCTCGCTGCGGTACGACCCGGTCTACGAGCCGATCGCGCGGCGCTTCATGGAGAACCCCGACCAGTTCGCCGACGCGTTCGCCCGGGCGTGGTTCAAGCTGACCCACCGCGACCTGGGGCCGAAGTCGCTCTACCTCGGCCCGGAGGTGCCCGAGGAGACCCTGCTGTGGCAGGACCCGCTCCCCGCGGTCGACCACGAGGTCATCGGCGCCGAGGACATCGCCGCCCTGAAGGCGCGGATCCTCGACTCGGACCTGAGCGTCTCGCAGCTGGTCTCGGCCGCGTGGGCGTCGGCCTCGACGTTCCGCGGCAGCGACAAGCGCGGTGGCGCCAACGGCGCGCGCATCCGCTTGGAGCCGCAGAAGGGGTGGGAGGTCAACAACCCCGACGAGCTGGCGAAGGTGCTGAGCACGCTGGAGGGCGTCCAGGAGTCGTTCAACGCCGCTCAGACCGGTGGCAAGAAGGTCTCGCTGGCCGACCTGATCGTCCTCGGTGGGGCTGCGGCCGTCGAGCAGGCGGCCAAGGCCGCGGGCTACGACGTCGAGGTGCCGTTCACGCCGGGCCGCGTGGACGCATCGCAGGAGCAGACCGACGCCGAGTCGTTCGCCGCGCTTGAGCCCGCCGCGGACGGGTTCCGCAACTACCAGGGCAAGGGCAACCGGCTGCCGGCCGAGTACCTGCTGCTCGACAAGGCGAACCTGCTCACGCTGAGCGCCCCGGAGATGACCGTGCTCGTCGGCGGTCTCCGCGTCCTCGGCGCGAACTACGACGGCTCGGCGCTCGGTGTCCTCACCGGCACCCCGGGCGAGCTGACCAACGACTTCTTCGTGAACCTGCTCGACCTGGGCACCACGTGGAAGCCGGTGTCGGAGGACGCCCAGTCCTTCGAGGCTCGCGACGACTCCGGCGAGGTCAAGTGGACCGGTAGCCGCGCCGACCTCGTCTTCGGCTCGAACTCCGAGCTGCGGGCGCTCGCGGAGGTCTACGCGAGCGACGACGCGAAGGAGAAGTTCGTGCGCGACTTCGTCGCCGCGTGGGACAAGGTCATGAACCTCGACCGGTTCGACCTCGCCTGATCCCGACCGCGCCAGCTCGCTTCTGACGAGCTGAAACGGTCCGAAGAGGACAGCGAGACCCCGTCCACCAGGACGGGGTCTCGCCGCTTCCGGCGCTACCGCTGGGATTCCAGGGCGCCCGACATGAGGCGGTGGATCACCTCGGTCAGCAGGTCGGTGCCCGCGCAGATGTCGTGATCGGGGGTGAACTCGCCTTCGTTGTGGGAAATGCCGTCGGCGCTGGGGACGAAGAGCATGACCGCGGGCGCGACGTCCTTCATGTTCACCGAATCATGACCGGCGATGGTCATCATGGTCCGGTGCCGGAGCCCCAGCTCGTCGGCCACCTCGGCGGCGAGATCCACCCCGGCCCGCGGGAAGGGCGCCACACCCCATCCGTGCGTCTGCACCACCTCGATGTCGACCGCCGCGCGCTCCTCGATGCCGGGGATGGACTCGGCGAGTTCTTTGGCCGCGTCGTCGAGGAAGGCCTCGTCGGGGGAGCGCAGGTCGACGTGCATCCGCACCTCGCGGGCCACCACCACCGGCGAGTTGGGCTCGATGTACATCTCGCTCACCGAGGTGTGCAGCGGGACGGCCACGGCCCGCTCCGCCAGTTCGCGCACGGCCACGACCAGGAGGGAAGCGCCGAACAGGGCGTCGCGCCGGTCCGCCATGATCGTCGATCCGGTGTGCGACTGCTCGCCGCGGACGATCACCTGGTACTTGCGCGCCGCCCAGGTCGAGCCGACGAGTCCGATCGTGGTGCCCGCGTTCTCGAGTTCTCGCCCCTGTTCGATGTGGATTTCGGCGTATGCGGCCAACTCCGGCCCGGCGTAGTCGCCGATCGTCCCGATCTCGCGGAGCGCGGCCCGCACCGAGGTCCCCGCCGGGTCGGTCGTGGCGAGCGCGGTCTCGGCGGGCAGCTTCCCGGTGAAGACCGCGCTGCCCATCATGCTCGGCTTGAACCGGGAACCCTCCTCGTTGAACCAGTTGACGACGGCGAGGTTGTAGCGCGGGGAAGCGCCGGAAGCCCTCCATCGCTCGACGGCTCGGTGCGCGGCGTGGGCTGCCGCCAGAACACCGTAGGCACCGTCGTAGCGGCCCCCGAGCGGCTGGCTGTCCAGGTGCGAACCGCTGAGGACGTACGGCGCGCCCGGCGTGAAGGTGAACAGGCCGAACTGGTTGCCCACGCCGTCATAGTGCACTTCGAAGCCGTGGCTGGTCAGCCACCGGTGCAGCCAGGCGCGCTGTTCGCCGTCGGCAGCGGTGGCGGCCTGGCGATCGACTCCGCCGCCGGGCGTCGCTCCGAACGCCGAGAGCGTCGCGAAGTCCTTCAGCAGTGCGGTGTTCTGCTCGTCCGGGGCAGGCGAGGCGGAGGCGCTTCTCATGATCAGGTCCTTCTGGGCGGGTTCGCAGTCGTCGCTGTTGTCGTGATCGTTCGGTGGGGCTCGTTCGTGCCGTCCATTCGACCCGAACCCGGGCCCGTGGGGAATTGCTGCCCGCCGCCGGAATCGGCGATTTCCTTGGGCGTATGCACAAGCCGCGGCGCAGCCGGTCAACCAGGGGCGACCTCGCCGTCCGCGCGTTCCCGGCAGGCCAGTGCGACCAGGACCGCGGCGGCGTGCTCCGGCCGGGTCACGTCGTGCCCGGTGAGCTCGGCGAACCGGTGCAGCCGGTTGAGCACGGTATTGCGGTGGCAGAAGACCTCGTTCGCGACCGCGTTGATCGAACCGGACCGGAGATACGCCCGCACGGTCTCCAGCAGGCGAGCCTGCTCGTGCGGCGTGCCGGCGGCCGGCGCGGGGAGCACCTCGTCCCGCAGGGCGGCCGCGACCTCGCCCAAGCGGGCGCCGACGACATGCGGCCACCGCTCGACGAGGTGGTGCGGCCGGCCGTCCTCGCCGCTGATCGTCGCGGCCACTTCCACGCTGATCCGCAGCGCCCGGGGCACGTCGGCGAGCCCGTTCGCGATCGGCCCGACGCCGCACGGCACGGAGTCGAGCCACCGCCCCGGTGTCCCCGGCACCCGGTTCGGCAGCTCGGCGATGAGCACCTGGCGCCGGTCGACGTCCTGCAGGTGGGCCGGCACGGACGTGGCCCGCAACCGGTCTGCCGCCTGGCGCAGCGGGCGCGGCGCGTCGACGGGGGCGGCCGCGACCAGGAAGTCGCCCTTCGCGTTCATGCCGAGCGCCTGCGCGACCTGCTCGACGACCTGCGGGTCACGTCCCCCGGCGGCCAGCAGCGAATCCACCAGGCGGTTTCGTTCGTCGTCGCGTTCCCTGGCCAGCACGGCGGCCTCGTTCTCGTAGGCCAGGTGCACCCGGGCGCTGTACTCCTCGACCACGTCCCAGACGCGAACGGTGTTGTGCACGAGGAGCGGGAGTTCGGACCGGTCCACCCGGCGCAGGAACGCCGACCACATCACCCGGAAGTCCAGTCGCACCGCGCGGAGCAGGACTTCCAGCGGGACGCCGAGGTGCGCGCGCCTGCGCCCGATCCGCTCGCAGGTGTCGCCGAGCCGCTGCGGCACGGGCAGCCCCGCGGCGGTGCGCAGGAGCAGTTCGATGCTGGCTTCGGCGTCCTCGCGCAGCTCCTCGCCCGGCACCGCGCCGCTGGCGTAGGGCTCGATCGCGCTCAGCTCCGCGATGAAGTCGTCGACCAGCTCGTCCAGGTCGTCCAGGCACGCGTGCACCAGGCCGCGCAGCGGGCCGCCCGGCGCGATATCGACGTCCGACATGTGTGTTCGCCCATTCCGTCGCGATCTTCCAGGTCGTCCGCCTCATTGTGCGGGAGTGCTCATCGGCGCCTGCGTGCCGATTCGGGGCGATCACCGTCCGCTGCTCGTGTGCATTTGCCCAAGCCGCTCCCGGGAAGTAGCGGCATTTCGTCATTGTGCCGGGGTGTCGGTGCGAGCACGCTGTCCGCACAGGATCACCGGGTTCCCACTGTGCAACGGAGTTCCGATGAGAAGTGCTGCTATGCGCGACGAACCGCGTGTGACCGATGCCGAGGCGCGGCGGATCGCCTTCGCCGCGTTCGTCGGGACCGCGCTCGAGTGGTACGACTACTTCCTCTACGGCACCGCCGCCTCGATCGTGTTCAACCGCCTGTACTTCGTCAGCGGCGATCCGGTGGTGGCCACGCTGGCCGCGTTCGCGTCGTTCGCGGTCGGGTTCGTCGCTCGCCCGATCGGCGCGGTGATCTTCGGCCACGTCGGTGACCGCCACGGGCGACGGGCGTCGCTGATCATCACGGTGACGATGATCGGGCTGGTGACGGCACTGATCGGGCTCCTGCCGGACTTCGCCGCGATCGGGGTCGCCGCCCCGGTCTTGCTGACGCTGCTCCGGGTGTTCCAGGGCATCGCGGTCGGCGGCGAATGGGGTGGGGCGGTGACGCTGGCCGTCGAGCACGCCCCGCCGGAGCACCGCGGCCGGTATGCGGCGCTGCCCCAGGTCGGCTCGCCGATCGGGACGCTCCTCTCGTCGGGGGCGTTCGCGCTGGTATCGCTGCTGCCCTCCGGCGCATTCGACTCCTGGGGATGGCGACTGCCGTTCCTGGCGGCCATCCCGCTGCTGTTCGTCGCCCTGTACCTGCGGCGGCGGATCGAGGAGTCTCCGCTGTTCACCGAGTTGCTCCAGCAGCAGGAGCGCGCGTCCTCGCCGGTCGTCGAGGTGCTGCGCAGGTCCTTCGGGCGGGTTCTGGTGGGCCTGTCCGCGTCGCTGCTCGGGGTCGGCGGGTTCTACCTCCTGACGACGTTCGCGATCAGCTACGGCACGGAAACGCTGCACCTGCCCCGCTCGTTGATGCTCGGGGCGACGCTCGTGGCGGCGGTGGTGGAGATCGCCATCCTGCTCGCCTTCGGGAGGCTCGCCGAGCGGTGGGGGCCGGGCAACGTGTGCGTGGTGGGCGGCATCGCCTCCGCGCTGGTCGCGTTCCCGGTGTTCTGGCTGATCGACACGAAGAACCCGGTCCTGGTCGTGCTGGCGATCACCGCGGGCGTGGCATGCCTGTCGGTGCCGTACGCGGTGGCGGGATCGCTGCTCACCGAACTGTTCCCGCCGCAGCTCCGCTACAGCGGTGTGTCGATCGCGTTCAACCTGGGCGGCGTGGTCAGCGGGTTCGTGCCGTTCGCGGCGACGGCGGTGCTGGCGGCGAGCGGGAAGCAGTCGTGGTCGGTGGCGCTGCTGCTCGTGGGACTGTCCGTGCTGACGGCCTTGGGCGGAGCGATCGGTGAGCGGCTGCGGATCGAGGACGACGTGAGCACCGCATGAGTCCGCTCGCTGGAGAGGCTGTTTTGAATGCGTTCGTGATGCCAGGGATCCCACAGCGAGAAGACACCTGAGGTTCCGCCAAACCCGGCTGTCTCTTGTGGACTTCAGCGGGTGTGGACCGAAACCGCGTAGTCGCCGTCGGTGAAGGGGGCCTGGTCCCAGGTGGCGAACCGGTCGGTCAGCGTGAGCCCGGCCGCCGCCGCGTGCGCGTCGTAGTCCGCGATCCGGTAGCCGCGGTCGAGGCTGAAACCGGCGATGAGCAGTCCCGCGGGGCGCACGTGGCGGGCCACGCCCGCCACGAGCGCCGCCTGCGTGCCGGGCGGGGTGAACAGCGGGACGTTGCCGGCCATGACGACCACGTCGAAGGTCCGTCCGAGGTCGAGCCCGGCCAGGTCGGCCTGGACCCAGGAGATCTCCGGGGCCAGGCGGCGGGCGGTGGTCAGCATCGAACCGTCGACGTCGGCCCCGACGACCTCGATGTCGTGCCGGGCCAGTTCGATCGCCACGCGGCCCGTCCCGCAACCGGCGTCGAGGACGCTCGCGGGGGAGAAGGAGCGGACGAAGCCCGCTTCGCCGTGGACATCCGCCCCGGAAGCCGCCAAGGCGTCGAAGCGCCGCTGGTAGTCCTCGCCGTCCCACTCGGCGGGTGCGGTGGCGGTGTCGCGTCCTTCAGGCATGGCTCGATCCTCGCATTCCCGGAGACCTGCGAGTACTACCGGCCTGCCGGCAGTACTCGCAGGTGGCGGTCACGGAACCGGATCTTCGGATCCTTCCCGGCGTGCGCTCGCCTGGTCGGCCTCCGGCGCCTTCTGCGTGCGCTGCTCGGCTTCCAGTCGCTCGGCTTCCTCGCCGCCGATCGCCTCACCGCGGGCGACGAGCCCGGCGACGTCCGAGAGCGGGATCTGCTTGAGGACCAGGGCGAGCAGGAAGGCGATGCCGATGAACGGCAGCAGGTACCAGAACACGGGCGCGAGGGCGTCGGCGTAGGCCGCGACAACGCCGTCGCGGAGCTGCTCGGGGAGCTGGCTCAGCGTCTTGGGGTCGAGCGTCGCGGTCGCGGTCGAGGCGTCCGCCGCCGAGGCGCCGGAGGCGGTGAAGACGCCGGTGAGGTTCTCGGTGAGGCGGGTGGTGAAGATCGTGCCGAACACCGCGGTGCCGAGCGCGGCACCGACCTCGCGGAAGTAGTTGTTGGTGCTGGTCGCGGTGCCGATCATGGCGGGCGGGACCGCGTTCTGCACGACCAGCACGACCACCTGCATGATCAGGCCGAGGCCGGCGCCGAAGATGAACAGGTAGACGCAGATCAGCCAGATCGGGGTGTCGGCGGCGAGCGTCGTCATCAGGACCATGGCGACGGCGGTGATGATCGTGCCGACGATCGGGAAGATCCGGTAGCGGCCGGTCCTGGTGATCGCCGTGCCCGAGGCGATCGAGGTGCCGAGGAGACCCACCATCATCGGCAGGAGCAGCAGTCCGGAGGCGGCCGCCGAGGTGCCCGACGACATCTGCAGGAACGTCGGCACGAAGCCGATGGCGGCGAACATGCCGAGGCCCAGCGCGAGGCCGATCGCGGTGGCGTTCACGAAGATCGGGTTGCGGAACAGGCTCAGCGGGATGATCGGGTCCGCGGCGCGCGCCTCGGTGATGACGAACGCGACCGTCGCGGCGAGCAGGCCGAGGCCCCAGGCCCACGTCTCGACCGCGGTCCAGCCGTGCGCCTTGTCGCCGCCGAAGTCGGTGAAGAAGATGAGGCACGTCGTGGCGATGGAGAGGAACACGACGCCGAGGACGTCGACCGGCTGGGTCGCCTTCTTGTTCGGCAGGGTCAGCGCGACGAGCGCGATGACGAAGGCGGCGATGCCGACCGGGATGTTGATGTAGAACGCCCACTGCCAGGTGAGGTGGTCGACGAAGAACCCGCCGAGCAGGGGCCCGCCGACGGCCGACAGGCCGAAGATGCCGCCGAGCGGGCCGAGGTACTTGCCGCGCTCGTTGGCGGGCACGATGTCGGCGATGATCGCCTGCGACAGGATCATGAGCCCGCCGCCGCCGAGGCCCTGCATGGCCCGGAACACCACGAACGCCCAGAAGTCCGTGGCGAACGCGCAGCCCACCGAGGCGAGCGTGAACAGCGCGATCGCGACGAGGAACAGCCGGCGGCGGCCGAGGACGTCGCCGAACTTGCCGTAGATCGGCATGACGATCGTGGTCGCGAGCAGGTAGGCGGTGGTGATCCACACCTGGTGCTCGACGCCGCCGAGATCGCCGACGATGGTCGGCATGGCGGTCGCGACGATCGTCTGGTCGAGGCTGGACAGCAGCATGCCCGCGATGAGCGCGCTGAAGATGATCCAGATCCGCCGCTGCGTCAGCAGTAACGGGGCGGGCGCGGTGGTGGTCATGACTTCCGTTCGAGGTTCGGCGCGAAGAGCTCGCGGACGGCGGCCAGCCGGCGGGCGAGGATCTCCGCGAAGGAGTCGGAGTTCGACAGGGTGAGGAATTCCCGCACGGCGGCCGCGACCAGGGCGCGGATGACCTGCACTGCGGCGGCGGCGCGGAGATCACCGGGAGCGAGGCCCTCGCGCTGCTCGACGAGTTCCACGTCGGACTGCTCGTCGAGCTGCATCTTCTCGACGAACCGGGTGAGCAGCCGGGGCTCGCGCTCGAACACGGCGAGGACGTCGCGGATGCTCTCGGCCGTGATGTCCGCGCGTTCCCAGCGCTGCACCGCCAACTCGGCGAGCTCGTCGAGCAGGGTCGGCGAGAGTCCAGGGCGCGGGGAGGTGCCGTGCGCCAGGAACTGGTCCGTGAGCGCCTCGTCGTCCTTGCGTGCGGTGATTCCCAGGACAGCGTCGTCCTTGGAAGCGAAGTAGTTGAAGAAGGTGCGGCGGGAGATGTCGACCTGCTCGCAGACTTCCTCGACGGTGAACCCGGACAGCCCGCGTTCGGCGGTCAGCCGGAGGGCGACGGAGGTCACCTGAGCAGCGGTCGCGGCCATGCGCCGCTCGCGAAGGTTAGTTGCACGATTCATCTCATAGTGCAGTATTGCACCCTCGGTTGCACAGTGCATCAATACCCACTGTGCTCTCGACCGCACCCAACCTGGGGGCAGCTGACACGCCCGCGTTCCAGGTCCCCGGTCGGGAGCACTTGCGCGAGGCGGAGTTCGTGACGGGCTTCGAGGTGCACATGGGAATCGTGCCCTGTCTGCGGCAATGAGTGGCGGCGACGGCATGCGTGACTCGGCCCAGCGAGGGGGCTCGCTGGGCCGGGCCGGGTCAGGCGTTCCAGGTCAGGGGGAGTTTCTCCACTTCGTAGATGTTCGAGTTGGTGTGCATCGGGACTTCTTCCACGGGGATCGCCAGGTTCAGGTCCGGGAATCGGGTGACCAGTGCCGGGAGCGCCGTTCGCAGCTCTATTCGTGCGAGGTGCTGGCCGAGGCACTGGTGGACGCCGTGGACGAAGGTGAGGTGTCCCGCCGCGTTGCGGCGCAGGTCCAGGGCGTCCGGGTCGGGGAACTTGGCCGGGTCTCGGTTGGCCGCGTCCATGGAGACGGTGACGCTTTCGCCCGCCTTGATCAGGCGGCCGTCGATTTCGGCGTCTTCCAGTGCGGCTCGCACCGTGCAGGGGCCGATTCCGGTGTAGCGCAGCAGTTCCTCGACCGCTCCGTCGGCGAGGTCCGGGTCGTTGCGCAGGGCGGCGAGCTGGTCGGGGTTGATCAGCAGGGCGAAGGTGGCCATCCCGATCACGCTCGCCGTGGTGTGCAGGCCCGCGAACAGGAGGAAGGCGCCGAGCCCGAACAGCTCCTCGTCGGTCAGATCGCTGGTCGTCAGTTCGCTGAGGACGTCGTCGGTGGGGTTGGCGCGCTTTGCCAGGACGAGCTCGCTGATGTAGTCCTGCAGCCCCTTCATCGCGGCGATCTGGTCCTCCGGGGTGGCCCCGTCCCGCAGCACCACGCCTTCGGCGAGGTGCTGGAACTTCTCGTGGTCGGTGTAGGGGACGCCCAGCAGCTCGCAGATCACCAGCGCCGGAATCGGCCGCGCGTACAACTCCATGAGGTCCGCCGGAGAACCCTGCCGCCGCATCGCGTCCAGGCGCGCCGCGGTGAACTCCGCCACCCGCTCCGCCAGCAGGCGGATCCGGCGCGGGGTGAACTTCCCGGCCAGCAGCCTGCGATAGCGGGTGTGCTCCGGCCCGTCCAATCCGAGGAAGTCCCCCGGCGATGCGGGAGGTGACGGCTCGGTGATACCGGGCATCGGCATGTGCAGCAGCTCGTACCGGTTGCTGAACCCGGGATGAGCGAGCACGGCGCGGGCCTGGTCGTAGCCGGTCGCCAGCCAGCCCTCGTGCCCGTCCGGGTAGGTCATCCGCACCAGCGGCTGTTCCTCGCGCAGGCGAACGAGCTCCGGAGGCAGGTGGAACGGGTGCTCGGGAGACCGCTGGAACAGCAGCTCCAGCTTGGTGAAAGGTTCTGCCATCATCGAATTCCTCCTACTGGTAAGGGATTTCGCAGCATGCGGCGTGCGGTGCGGACGCCGCGGGGGTGGTTCCAGCCGATGGCGGCGGTGACCCCGTCGTCGCCTTCGGCCAGCGCGAGGAAGCGGCCCTCGCGGGGATCGCCTTCGGCGATCCGGATCCGCGCTTGCGGCGTGATGACGCCGTGCACCTGGATCTTGGTGTCGTACTGGTCCGACCAGAAGTACGGGATCGGGCTGTACCGGCGGTTACCGCCGAGGATGTTGTCGGCGACGACCAGGGCCTGTTCCGTGGCATTGGTGCGGGTTTCCAGCCGCGCGGTGGCGCCGGTGCCGGGGTCCTGCCAGCGGGCGACGTCGCCGACCGCGTACACGTCGTCGGCGGCGCGCAACGAGGCGTCGCAGCCCACCCCGTCGTCCAGGCGCAGGCCGCTGTCCGCCAGCCATCCGGTGGCGGAGGTGGACCCGGTCGCCAGCACCGCGAGATCGGCCTCGACGACCTCGCCCGAGGTCAGTTCCACCCCGGAGGTCTTGCCGTCCGCACCGGTGAGGCGGGAGGCGCCGACGCCGGTGCGCAGCCGCACGCCGCGCGATTCGTGCAGTGCGGCGACGTGACCGCCGAGCTCGGCCCCGAGTTGCAACGCCATCGGCACCGGTCCCGGATCGATGAGCGTCACCTGCTTGCCGAGCGCGCAGCAGGCGGCCGCTACCTCGCAGCCGAGGACTCCCGCGCCGATCACCGCGACTCGCCGTGCGGTCTGGAGGGCCTGCTTGAGGCGGAGCGCGTCGTCCAGCGTCCGGAGGGTGTGCGCGCCGGCGAAGCCGGCCGGTCGGCGCGGCACCAGGCCGGTCACGATCACCAGCGCCCCGTACGACAGGGCCTTGCCCCGGTCCAGCGCGACCGTGCGGGTGTCGAGCCGGAGCCGCTCGGCGCGGTGGCCGAGCAGCCAGTCCACTCCCAGTTCGTCCAGCCCGCCGGCGGGGCGCAGGTGGACCGCCTCCGCGGACCACCGTCCGATGAGGACTTCCTTGGACAGCGGCGGCCGGTCGTAGGGCGGACGCGGTTCTTCGCCGACGATCCTGATCCGGCCGGTGAATCCCTTGCGGCGCAAGGCCTCCGCCACGGTCAGGCCGCCCACGGACGCGCCCACGATCAGCACGTCATCGGGGATGGTCACGACGTCTCCTCGATGCGGATCGCAGCAGCGGGGCACAGCATCGCGGCTTCCCGCACCGCATCGTGCAGGTCGGCACGCGGTGCCGGGTCGAGCAGCACCACGACACCGTCCTCGTCGCGCTGGTCGAACACCTCCTCGGCGGCGAGCACGCACTGGCCGCCGCCGGTGCACTTCACCTGGTCCACGGTGATCTTCATGTTGAGCTCCAATGGGTTCGGGTTCTTACGTCAGACCTCTGCGGTGACCTGCTGAGGAGCGGGGGCGGTGCGGCCCTTCATGACGAGGCGGGCGAGCACGGCGGCGGCGAGCACGAGCGCGGCGGTGGCCCAGCAGGTGATCGCCATGCCCGAGCTGAACGCCTCGCGAGCGGCGTGCGCGAGCCCGGCATCGCCCAGTGCGAGCGCATCGCCGATCGAGGTGCGGGCCGGTTCTGGTGCGGTCGCGGGCATCGCGGAGGTGTAGTTCGCGGCCAGAACGCTGCCGAGGACGGCGATCCCGAGGGCTCCGCCGGCCTGCTGCATGGTGTCGTTCACCGCGGATCCGACGCCCGCGTGCTCCGGCGGAACGGCGTTCATGAGCGCCGCGACGGCGGCGGGCTGCGCGAGACCGGCCCCGATGCCGAACACCGTCAGCGCCGATGCCACCGCGACAACACCGCTGTCCGGGGAAAGGCTCCCCAGCAAGGCGAATCCGGCGGCCACCACGGTCAGCCCCACCGCGGTCATGGTCCGGTTGCCGATCTTGTCGCCGAGGGTGGCGCCGAGGGCGTTGGTCAGGATGGTGGCCAACGCGATGGGCACCATCATCGCGCCCGCCTGGGTCGGGGTGTAGCCGAGGACGAACTGCAGGTACTGGGTGAACACCAGGACCAGCCCGCCGAATCCGACCTGCGTCAGGACCAGCGCGAAGCTGCCGCCGGAGAAATCGCGGTCCCGGTACAGCGCGAGCGGGACCATCGGGGACGCCGTCCTGGTCTCCCAGATCGCGAACGCGATCAGGACGACCACGGCCACCGCGAGCCGGGCGAGGGTGGCCGGGTGGGTCAGGCCGGTGACCGGGAGTTCGATGATCGCCCACACCAGCGCGGTCAGCCCGAGCATCGACAAGACCGCGCCGAGCGGGTCGGCCCGGCGGGCGGGCGCCCGGGATTCGGGCATCAGGACCAGCGCGGCGATGATCGCCAGGACCGCGATCGGGACGTTGATGAGGAAGACCGAACCCCAGCCGAAGCCGGTGACCAGCACCCCGCCGAGGATGGGCCCGCCGATCATGCCGACCATCAGCACCGACGACCAGACCGAGGTGGCCTTGCGCCGCTCCTCGTCGTCGAACACCGTGATCAGGATCGACAGCGTGCTCGGCAGCACCAGCGCGCAGCCCACGCCCATCAGGGCGCGGTAGGCGATCAGCTCACCCGAGCTCGCCGCGCCGGCGGCCAGCAGCGAGGCCAGCCCGAACAGGGCCAGGCCGATGATCATCACCCGCCGTCGTCCGTACCGGTCCGACAGGCTGCCCGCGGTGGTCAGGATGTAGGCGTCGCCGATCCACTGGATGTCCTGGGAGTCCGCCCCCAGGTCCTGGACCAGCACCGGGATCGCGACCGTGAGCACCTGGTTGTCGATCGTCAGGACCAGGGTGCTCAGGCACAGCACGACCAGGACGAGCCAGCGTCGTGGGTTGCGTTGCGTTTTCGACACGCCGGCAACAGTGCCGACCGGCGATGACAGCCGTCTGACAGCGGCCTGACAGCCCGGCCGCGCCGCTGTCAGGCCGTGTAAGCGGTCAACCGGTCGAGCGCTTCATGACGCGGCATGTCGGCGCCCCGGCGGTACGCCTCGTCGTACTCGGCCTCGCCGAGGCGCCGCGCGAGTTCGGCGACGAGCTCGCGCAGTTCCGGGTCGCCGTGGTCGAACGCGCCGCGGATGGTCCGGCTCATCCCCAGTGCGGTGGCCGCGCCGACCGGGTCGCCTTCCAGGTGCAGCAGCATCGCGAGCTGCTGGGCGGCCGGTGCGATGTCCCGGTGGGCGAATGCTGCGGAAACGGCGCTGGGAAGCAGTTCGCGTGCCGCCGCAGCGTCGCCCGCTGCGAGCCGGTTCGTCATCTTCGCCGAGGCGATCCGGGCCTCGATCGCCTCGGCGGGCAGCGGCGTCTCGCGGGCCAGCAGCGCCATCCGGTCGAGCTCCCGGTCCGCGCGGTCCGGATGTCCCGAGCGGCGGTGGAACTCGGCCATGGCGACCAGGGTTTCGGCCTCCAGCAACCGCTGGCCGCGGTCCCGGGCCTCTCGCTCGGCGGCGTCGATGTCGCGCCGGGCGCCGTCGAGATCGCCGCTGCGCATCCGTTCGGTGGCGAGCCCGACCCGGTAGGAGAACGCGTCCTGCGGGGTCAGCGCGAGGCTCCGTTCGAAGGCGGCGATCGCTTCGTCGTGGTCGCCGCCGACGGAGTGCACCTGCGCCTGGCCGGACAGCACCATCGCCGTCCACAGGCGGTCACCGGTCTCCTCGAACCCGCGCAACGCGTGCGCCAGCGCCGTCGAGCAGCCGCCCCAGTCGCCGCGATCGCGGCGGATGAACGCTTCCACCATGAACGTGCATGCGGTGGCCCACCGATCGGATCGGGCGCGCACCTCCCGCATCTGGCGTGCGACCAGCTCGTCCAGGCCGAGGAAGTGCCCCATCGGCAGGGTCACCATCAGCAGCACCGGGTAGCGCTGGAGCGCTCCCGTGCGCGCGCAGTCCTCGATCAGGGCATGAGTCCGCTCGGCGTCGGCCTTCGGCCCGCTGTCGCCGGCCAGCAGGTGGATCGCGGTGAACGCGGCGCGGGCGTCCTCGGGCAGCGCGTCGCCGAACTCGACCACCCTGGCCACGTAGTTGTCGGACCGCGCGTCGTAGCGCAGGGAGTTCCAGTACCAGTACAGCGGGCCGAGGATCTGGACCGCGGTGCCCGGATCCCCGTCGTCGATGGCCGAGCGCAGTGCGAACATCAGGTTGTCGTACTCGGCGTCGAAGATCAGCAGGGACTCCGGCTGCCGGGCGGAGCGCAGCAGCGGCTCGTGCTCCTCGGCCAACCCGGCGAAGTAGCGCGTGAAACGTCCCCGGACCTGCTCTTCTTCCCCGGCCTGCCGGAGTTTGTGCGCCGCGTGGGCCCGAATGCTCTCCAGCATCCGGTACCCGTTCCCGGCCTGTTCCACGATGGACTTCTCGACCAGTGCATCGAGCACGTAGCCGACGTCGTCGGCAGGCAGGTCCACCGCATCCGAGCACACCGCCTCCGCCGCGTCGCCACCGGCCGCTGCGGGGAACACCGACATGCGTCGTGCCAGCAGCCTTTCCTGCTCGGTCAGCAGGTCCCAGCTCCACTCGATCACCGCGTGCAGGGTGCGCTGGCGCGGCTGAGCACCCCGGTTTCCCGTGGACAGCAACCGGAACCGGTCGTCGAGCCGCCGCTCGATCTGCTCGGGGCTCATCGCCCGCAGCCGCGCAGCGGCCAGTTCCAGGGCGAGCGGCAGGCCGTCCAGCCTGCGCACCACGTTCACCACCGACTCCACAGTGGACATGTTCAGCTCGAAACCCGGCCGCACGGCCGCCGCGCGGTCGACGAACAGCCGCACCGCGGCGGACCCGGACGCCTCCGCCGGATCCGCGCGGTGCCGCGGCAGGTCGAGGGGCCCGAGGCGGCACAGCGCCTCGCCCATGACCTCCAGCGACTCCCGGCTGGTGGCGAGGACGGCCAGCTGCGGCTGGCGCTCCAGCAGCTGCCGGGCGAATTCCGCGGCGGCCCCGACCACGTGCTCGCAGTTGTCCAGGACGAGCACGGCCTCTCCGCCACCGAGCAGCTCGACGACCCGGTCCAGCGGATCGCCCGGGCCGCCGCCGGAGAGCCGGCCGTCCGGGGAGCTGAGCACGCCGAGCACCGCGTCGGCCACGCTGCCGGGTCCGCTCACCCCGGCGAGCGGGACCAGCCACAACCGGCCGCGCCGGTGGGCCCGGTGCCGGGACGCCGCCTCCACCGCCAGCCGGGTCTTGCCCACGCCGCCGGGGCCGAGGACCGTGACCAGCCGGGAGGTTTCCATCAACTCGGCGAGCAGCTCCAACTCGTCATCCCGGCCGACGAACGTGGTCAGCGGCGCGGGCAGGCGGCCCGGTGCCGACTCGGGCCGTGCCGCCGTGCGGTCCGTTCCGCCGCGCAGCACGGCCAGGTGCGCCGCCCGCACCTCGGCCGAAGGATCGACGCCGAGCTCGTCGGCGAGCGTGCTGCGGAGTTCCTCGTGCACGGCCAGGGCATCGGCCTGGCGGCCGGCCGCGTGCAGCGCGCGCATGCGCAGCGCGGCCAGCCGTTCCCGGAGCGGGTGCTCTGCGGAGAGCGTCTCCAGGTCGGCGAGGATCTCGGCGTGGTGGCCGAGTCGCAGCTCCGCATCGAAACGGTCTTCGACGGCTCCGATCCGGAGTTCCTCCAGGCGCGCGCCGGCCCTGGTGGCGAACGGGGCGTCGAGCACGTCGGAGAAGGCGGTGCCCTGCCACAGGGCGAGCGCGGCGCCTAGCGATGAGGCCGCTTCGCGCGGCACGTCCGCTGCTAGTTCCCGCCTGCCCCGCGCGGCCATCTCCTCGAACCGGTGCGCGTCGACGTTCTCCGCGGGCACCGCGAGCCGGTAGCCCGTCCGCGTCGACTCCAGCGTCCCGGCGTCCCCCAACGCCTTTCGCAGCCGGTACACCACTGCGTGCAATGCGTTGACCGCGTCCGCCGGCGGATCGTCGTACCAGAGGTCGTCGATGAGCGAACCGGTCGGCACGATCTCGCCCGCGGTCAGCGCGAGCCTCGCCAGCAGCATGCGCGGCCCGGCGCCCGGGACGCGGATCGGCGTCCCGTCCTCCGCGCAGGCCCCGACCGGCCCGAGCACTGTCACCCGCATGGTCCCCAGTCCTTCACAACGCCCCTCGTCCCCGAGAGTGGCAAGCCACGCCGCGGGCGAACGAGATCATCGTAGGTCCGGCCGCGGGTCCCTTTTCCGGATGTGCCCGACTGGCCGGGGAGCGGGAGTGCCTGCGCAGTACTGGTCCACAGTGGAGCAATTGGGTGCGCGGTCATTCCGTTGGGAGGCTGCTGAAGTACTGGGATGGGGGCTTGCCGAGGCAGCGGCGGAACATCGCGCTGAACGCGCTTGGGCTCTCGTAGGACAGCTGCGCCGAAACCCGCGTGACCGACTCGCCCTTGGCGAGCATCTCGACGGCCGCCAGCAGCCGCGCCTGCTGGCGCCAGCGCCCGAACGTGCAGCCGACCTCGGCGACGAATCGGCGGGCCAGCGTCCGCTCGCTCATGTGCGCGTGGTGCGCCGCGTCGGCGGTTGTCCACGTGAGCTCCGGCTCGTCGATGAGGCGTCGGCACACCTGCAGCAGGGCGGGGTGGCGGGGGAGGGGCAGTTGCAGGGGTACGACTGTCAGCGGCGCGAATTCGTCCAGCAGCAGCTCCATGACCAGTCCGTCGCGGCCGCGCGGGTCGTAGTCGATCGGGATCCTGGTCGCGGCGAGCAGCAGTTCGCGCAGCAGCGGCGTGACCGCCACCACGGTGCACGACGTCGGCAGGTGCGGGCGTGCGCCGGGCTCGACGTAGACGGTGCGCATCGGGACCGCGCCGGAGGTGCGCATCGCGTGCCGGACCCCGGCGGGTATCCAGACCGCGCGCTGCGGCGGTGCCACCCAGGTGCCCTCCGGGGTGGTGACGGTGATCGCTCCGGACGTCCCGTAGATCAGCTGGGCCCGGCGGTGCGAGTGCTCCGGGATGACGTGGCCGTCCGGCAGGTCGCGGGCCATGGCGGCGAGCGGCCGGGCGGTGCGCTGGTAGTCCTCGCGGTCCTCGCTCTTGCCGAACATTGGCAGCCCTTCGACGATGTGTGGCCGGTTCGCGCGAGACAGCCAGTGGTTGTCCGCGGGAGACTGTAGTCCGGCCGGTCGACGGGCGTGATCGAGTGCCTGCGAGGCGTCGGAGGCAGGAGCGCTCGGGCCGGCCTGCTGTGCAGGGACTACCCGGAGGATGTTGACCGATGATCGTCGATGGGATCGAGCGGAGCCGGCAGTGGCTGGATGCCGAGTACAACGTGCGCGCCGGCATCCCGGACCACGAGGAGATCTTCGCCCGGTGGACCGCGGAGAGCGAGCAGCTGCGCTCCGCGGCGGACGTGCGGTCGGTCGGCTACGGCGATCATCCGAAGCAGGCGTTCGACGTCTACCTGCCGGCGGCGCCGACCGGGGCGGACCCGCTGCTGGTGTTCGTGCACGGCGGTTACTGGCAGTCGCTGGACAAGGAGATGTTCGGCTTCCTCGCCGCGCCGTACACGGCCCGCGGCATTTGCTTCGCCTCGCTGGACTACCGGCTCGCGCCCGAGGCGGGGATGGACGAGATCGTCGCCGACGTGCGCGTCGGTATCGCCGAGATCGCCCGGCGCGCCACGCGGTTCGGGGCCGACCCGGGGCGGATCTTCGTCGCCGGGCACTCCGCCGGCGGCCACCTCGCGGCCACGGCCATGGCCACGCCCTGGGAAGATCTGGGCCTGCCCGCGGACCTGGTGACCGGGGCGTGCGCGATCAGCGGCCTCTACGACCTCGAACCGATCCAGGCCTGTTATCTCAACGAGAAGCTGGGCATGACGCGCGAGATCGCGCGGCGCAACAGCCCGGTCCGGCAGCAGCCCGCCCACGCATCTCCGCTGATCCTGACCTTCGGGGGTGCCGAGTCCTCGGAGTTCGCGCGCCAGCAGGCGGAGCTCGTGCGCGCGTGGTCGGCGCACGGGGTGCCGTGCGAGGTGGTGGACCAGGCCGACGGCCACCACTTCGACGCCGTGGAACGGCTCGCCACCGACGGCCCGCTGCGCGAGGCGGTGCTTGCCATGATCCGCGGCGCCTGAAACTGAATCGCGGCGAGCGGCCTCCGGACGCTACGGTTCGTGGCGTGTTCGTCGATCTTGCCCGCAAGCACGGGCTGCAGGTTCGCGTGCTCGAAATCGATGAGAGGGGCTGGGATTTCCAGGTCGGGCACGCCGTGGATGCCGACGGCGCGCGATGGGTGCTCCGCGTGCCGCGGCGTCCCGAGGTCAGCGAGCTGATCGCGGGGGAGCGACGGCTGCTGGAGTTCCTGCGCCCGCGGTTGGACGTCGCGTTGCCGCAGTGGGAGGTGTGCACCTCCGAGTTCGTCGCCTACCGGCGGCTGCCCGGTTCGCCGTTGGGGCCGGAAGATCCGGTGACGTTGGCGTACCAGTGGCGGATGGACGTGCCCGAGGAGCTCTTCGGGATCCTCGGCGCGGTGATCGCGGAACTCCACCGCACGCCGGTGGCGGAGATCGCCGAGCTCGGTGTCCCGATGTCGGAGCGAACGGCGTTGCGCGACGAAGCCGACGACCACCTCCGCCGCGCGGAGTCCGAATTGGACGTTCCGGCGTGGCGGGCTCGCCGGTGGCGGGAGTGGATCGATGACGACCGGTACTGGATCGGCGAGTCCGCCGGGCTCCGCCTGGTGCACGCCGACCTGCACCCGGGGCACCTGCTAGTGGACGAATCCGGAATGCTGACCGGAATCCTGGACTGGACCGACGCCGCGGTCGACGATCCGGCGCTCGACTTCATCGCTCCGCGCCGGGCGTTCGGCGAAGCCGGCCTCGACCGGCTGCTGGCCGCCTACGTCGACGCGGGCGGACGGCCGCGCGACCACTTCCGGGAGCACGTCGAGCAGCTGTCGTCGTTCTTGTTCAGCGTCTCGCTCGGCATCCACGGGATCGACACGAGCCACGACGGCTACGTCAAGATCGCCCAGGAACGCCTACTGGAGTGACGTGCGGCCCGGGGTTCGGCGGCGCGGGCCACCGAACCCCGGGTTCCGTCAGAGCCAGCCGGGCAGCACGAAGATCGCGCACGACAACACGGGCGCGACCACGATCATGCTCATGCCCCACGCCATCAGCCGCTTGAACGTGGTGTCCCGCGCCTCCTCCGGGGTGCTGGCGATGACGAGCGCACCGCTGGTCGAGAACGGGGACGAGTCGACCACGGACGACGAGATCGCCAGGGCGATGATCAGGCCGATCGCGCCGACCTGACCGGTCTGCAGGAACGGCACCGCGAGCGGGATGAGCGCCCCGAGGATCCCGGTGGTCGAGGCGAACGCGGAGACCCCGCCGCCGATCAGGCAGATGACGAACGCGGCCAGCAGCGGGATCCCGATGCCGACGACGCCGTTGCCGAGGTACTCGATAGTGCCGACGTCCTCCATCAGGCTCACGTACGTCACCACGCCGCAGACCAGCAGCACGGTCGGCCACGCGACCTCGGACACGCACTTCTTGGTGACACCGGGCCACAGCAGGATGATGATCGTGGCGATGCTCAGCGCGAGCAGGCCCACGTCGAACTCCAGCGCCAGCGCGCCGACGGCCAGCGCGCCGAGCCCGACGAGCGTCACGATCCGCTGCCCGTTCAAGGTGGTCGCCTCGACGGCCGTGGTCGTCCGGGTCGCGGTCGCCGCGCCACCGCCCGACGGCTCGTCGTCGTGCTGCGCCGGATCGGTGCTGACCCGCCTGCCCAGCAGCTGCTTCCCGCCGAACACGAAGAACACCGCGACGCTCAGCGCGGTGTTGAACAGCAGCGAGCTGACCCACAGCAGCACGGGGTCGCCCGGCAGGCCGCTGCGTTCCACGACGCCGTTGGTGATGCTGCCGAAGATGCTGATCGGCGAGAAGCCGCCCGCGCTCGCGCCGTTGATGATGAGCAACCCCATGAGCAGCGGGTTGATCCGGTAGCGCGTCGCGAAGTTCATCCCGATGGGGGCCATCATCGCCACCGCGCCGGGGACCACGGCGCCCACCATCGTCAACAGGCTGGTGATCAGGAACATCACCCACGGGATGAGGGCTATTCGTCCCCGCACGGCCCGCACTCCGCTGTGGATGAGCCAGTCGACGGTGCCGTTCGCCTTGGCGATGGCGAACAGCAGGGTCACGCCGACCAGGGTGACGAACAGGTCGCCCGGGAAGCCGGCGAAGAGATCGTCGTTGGACTTGTCGAACACGAACGTGCCGAGCAGGAAGGCGCCCAGGAACGCGACCGCTCCCATGTTCACCGAGCGCACGGTCGCGAAGGCGAAGATCAGAACCAGGCCGATGATCGATATGACTTGTAAGGACATCGACACTCCTCGAGGCTGACGTTGACTCGCAGGGGTTGGTGGATTCGTTGGTACGACGACTGAATCTGGCGGTCGGACGGCCGGGTCAGGCCCGGTCGGCCACCACGTTGCGCAGTGCACCCACCCCGGAGATCTCGACCTCGACGACGTCTCCGGGCACCATCGGTCCCACCCCGGCCGGGCTGCCGGTGAGCAGCACGTCGCCGGGTTCGAGGGTGATCCAGCGGGTGACGAAGGCCAGCAGTTCCCCGATGCCGAACACCATGTCCGCGACCGATCCCCGCTGGACGACCTCCCCGGCCAGCCTCGTGGTGATCCGCAGGGTCGACGGATCGGGCACCTCGGTCTCGATCCAGGGGCCCAGCGGGCAGAACGTGTCCGCGCTCTTCGCCCGCGTCCACTGGCCGTCGGCCCGCCAGTCGTCCGCGGTGACGTCGTTCGCGCAGGTGTAGCCCAGCACGACGTCGGCGAAGCGATCGGCCCGCACGTTGCGCGCGGTGCGGCCGATGACGACGGCCAGCTCGCCCTCGTACTCCAGCCGCCGCACCTCGGGCGGCCGCAGCACCTCCGCGTCCGGACCGGTGATCGCGTTGGGAGCCTTGAGGAACAGCGATGGCTGCTGCGGCCAGGGCCTGCCCTTCTCGGCGATCTGGTCGGCGTAGTTGCTGCCCGCGCAGACGATCACGCGCGGCTCGCACGGGGCGAGCAGCGTGACCTCCGGCAGCGTCCCCACGGCTTGCCCCGGGGTGTCGTGCCCGTCGGGCAGTTCGTGCACCAGGTCGCCGACGACGGCGCCGCGGCCGACCCGGTCGCCGAGGCGGTAGCGAACTATTCGCATGGTCCCTCCTAGCGGCTGTTTTGGATGTCGTGGTGTGAGGTGTGGCATCGCGGGGTTTTGTCCTTGAAGCGGCGCAGCCGCTTAGCCCACCTGCGCAACTCGCACCGCCGCGGGTTCTCAGGGGTCTTCTCGCGAGGACAGCCCCGGCGTGGTGAATTGGCATTCATGAGTCGGGGATCCCACAGCGAGAAGGCGTCTGAGGTTCCGCTACCTGCACCGCCACGCAGGGAAAGTTCGGAAACAGGCTCTAGTCGACGGCCAGTGCCTCGCGCACGAGCTCCACCGGGTGCCACGCGGTGCGGCCTGCGCCGTGGAAGATCTGCTGCCGGCACGAAACCCCGGTCGCGGCCACGACCGTGTCCTCGGGTTCCGCCGCCAGCACCGGGAAAAGCCGGTCCCCGCCGACGGTCATGGACGTTTCGTAGTGCTCCGACTCGAAGCCGAACGAGCCTGCCATCCCGCAGCAGCCCGCGTCGATCTCCTCGACCTGCGCCCCCGGGATCCGGCGCAGCAAGGCGACCGTGGCGGCGGTGCCGACTTCGGCCTTCTGGTGGCAGTGGCCGTGGAAGACGATGCGGCGCCCCGCGAGCCAGGAATCCGCGCGCAGGGTCAGCCGGCCCGCGTCGATCGCCTCGACGAGGAGTTCCTCCACCTGCTTGACCCGCTGCGCCACGGCGCGCACCGAGGAGGAGTCGGGCAGCAGCGCCTTGTGCTCCTCGCGGAGCATCAGCACGCACGACGGCTCGCAGCCCACGATCGGCGAATCCGGTGCGGTGTCCCGCTCCAGCGACGTGACCAGCGCCGTCGCCTTCTTCTTCGCGTCGTCGAGCATTCCCTTCGACATGCTCGACCGCCCGCAGCAGCCGCTGCCCGCGAGATCCACCCGCCAGCCCGACCGTTCCAGCAGCTCGATGCCCGCTCGGCCGATGTGCGGTTCGGTGTAGGTGGTGAACGAGTCCGCGAGCCAGGTGACCGCGCCCTGCGGCGCGGTGGGCGGCGCGGACGTTCGGCGGCGGAACCAGCGGAGCAGGCTGACCCGCTGGAACGTGGGCAGCGGGCGGGCCGCCGCGATGCCGAGCGTGCGGTCCAGGATCCGGCGCAGGAAGGGGATCCGGCCGGGCAGGTTCGACAGCGGGGCGGTCGCCGAGCCGAGCCGGTTGAGCGCGCGGATCGAGGAGAACACGCGCGACCGGAGCGGAGTCCCGTGGATCTCGTGGTGGTGCGCGAGCGTTTCGGCCTTCAGCGAGGCCATGTCCACGCTCATCGGGCATTCGCTCTTGCACGCCTTGCACATCAGGCAGAGGTCGAGGATCTCGTGGAGGCGTTCGCCGCCCAGCGCCGCGTGCGGGTCCGGTTCGGACAGCGCCTTCACCAGCGCGTTGGCCCGGCCGCGGGTGGAGTGCTCCTCGTTCTTCGTCGCGATGTAGGACGGGCACATCACGCCCGCGGTCGACTTCCGGCAGGCGCCGATGTTCATGCAGCGGTCCGCGGCGCCGCGCATGCCGCCGACGACCTCGAACTCCAGCATCGTCCGCAGCGGTGGGGCGGGCGGGAGGGCGTCGCGGTCGCGGAGGTTCTCGGTCATCGACGGCGCGTCGACGATCTTGCCGGGATTCATGACGCCGTCGGGGTCGAAGAGCCGCTTGACCGCGCGCATGGCCTCGTACAGCTCGTCGCCGAAGATCTCCCGGTTGAACTCGCTGCGGGCGAGGCCGTCGCCGTGCTCGCTGGAGTTCACCCCGCCGTACTCGGCGACGAGGTCCTTGACCGCTTCCGCGACGGCGCGCATCTCGGCGACCTCGCCGGGGTCGGTCAGGTCGACGAACGGGCGGATGTGCAGGCAGCCCACCGAGCAGTGGCCGTAGAACCCGGCCTCCATCCGGTGCTCGTCGAGGATCTCCTTGAACCGCTTGGTGTATTCGGCGAGGTGCACCGGGTCCACCGCGGTGTCCTCGACGAAGGCCAGCGGGCGGCGGGTTCCCTCGCCGGCGGCCATCAGCAGGCCCAGGCTGGACTTCCGGACCTTCAGCAGCGCCTGCTGCTCGGCGGGCGTGACCGCGCGGAGCGTGTGGTAGCCGTGCCCGTTCTGCTGCCACCGAGCATCGAGCCGGTCGAGCTGGGCGACCAGGTCCGCTTCGTCGTCGCCGGTGAAGGAGACGAACAGCAGCGCGCCCGGGTCGCCGACGAGCACGTTCCCGAGGTCGGCGAACTCGATCTTCTGCCGCGACAGGTCCAGGATCGTCCGGTCCATCAGCTCGACCTGGTGCGGATCGCAGCTCAACGCGTCCGTGGTGGCCGAGATGGCGCTCGCGGTGTCGGTGAAGTGGCCGACGGCGTAGACCGTCCGCCGCGGCTTGGGCACCAGGTCGACGAGCGCGCGGGTGGCGATGACCAGCGTGCCCTCCGCACCCACCACGAACTTCGCCAGGTCGAACGGCTTTTCCGGCCCGAAGCCGACCAGCCGGTCGAGCCGGTAGCCGCAGGCGCGGCGCCAGAACGCCGGCATCTTCGCCTCGATGACGTCCTCGTTGGCGGTGACCAGGTCCGGAAGTGCTTGGTAGATCCGGCCTTCGAGGGTCTCCGCCGACGCCCGGCGCGCCCGCTCGGCCTCGTCGACGGGCTCGAACCGGGTGCACGAGCCGTCGGCGAGCACCACGTCCAGCGCCCGCACGTGGTCGATCGTCATGCCGTAGGTCAGCGAGCCGCTGCCCGCGGAGTTGTTCCCGATCATCCCGCCGATCGTGGCGCGGTTGCTGGTGGAGGTGTCCGGGCCGAACATCAGCCCGTGCGCGGCGGCGGCCTGGTTGAGCTGGTCCTGCACCACGCCGACCTCCACCAGCGCCGTGCGCGCCACCGGGTCGATCTCCAGGATCCGGTTCATGTGCCGGGACATGTCGAGCACCAGGCCGGGCCCCACGGTCTGGCCGACCAGGCTCGTTCCCGCGCCGCGCGGCACGACCGGCACACCGAGCCCCGCGGCGACCTTCACGGCCGCGGCGACGTCGTCGTTGTGGCGCGGGAAAGCGACGCCGAGCGGCGTGATCGAGTACATGCTGGCGTCGCGGGAGAAGAGGTGGCGGGTGTAGTCGTCGAAGGCGACCTCGCCGTCCAGCGCGGCGCGGAGCGCGCTTTCCAGGCGAGAACCGAGGGTTTGCCGTGCGGCGGGAGCGTCAGTTGTCGGGACGGTCATCGTGATTCCTTTCCACCGATTCGTCCTTGCATTCACCGCGCCCGGTCGGCGGACCAGGGCGCCGCACTGATTTACCTAGGCGCGCAACACCTCCAGCGCTGCTTGGAGGCCGGTGGGGTCGATGGGAACCCCGGACAGTTCGAGTCCCATCTGGACGCCCGCGAGGGTGCCGGCCAGCGTCAGGTCGTTGAAGTCGCCGAGGTGGCCGATGCGGAACACGCGACCGGTGAGCTTGCCCAGGCCGGCGCCCAGCGACATGTCGAAGCGGTCCAGGATGACCTCGCGGACCTTGTTCGCGTCGTGCTCCTCGCCCAACCGCACGGCGGTCAGCGAGCTGGAGTGCTCGCGTTCGTCGGCGCACAGCACCTCCAGACCCCAGGCCCGCACGGCTGCTCTGGTCGCCGCGGCGTGCCGGTCGTGCCGGGCGAAGACGTTGGGCAGCCCCTCGGCTTCGAGGAGGGACAGCGCTTCCCGCAGTCCGTAGAGGAGGTTGGTGGGCGGGGTGTAGGGGAAGAAGCTGCGCTCGTTGGCTTCGAGGATGGGCGCCCAGTTCCAGTACGACTTCGGCAGCCGTGCCCCTTCGGCGGCGGTGAGCGCCTTCTCGCTGATCGCGTTGAACCCCAGCCCCGGCGGCAGCATCAGGCCCTTCTGCGAGCAGCTGACCGTGACGTCCACCCCCCACTCGTCGTGCCGGTAGTCGATGGAGCCCAGCGAGGAGATCGTGTCGACCAGCAGCAGCGCGGGATGGTTCGCTCCGTCGATGGCCGCCCGGATCTCCGGCACCCGGCTGGTGACCCCGGTGGACGTCTCGTTGTGGACGACCATCACCGCGGCGATGCCGTGCTGTTCGTCCGCGGCCAGCCGCTCGGCGACGACGGCCGGGTCGACGCCTCGCCGCCAGTCCCCGGGGACGAAGTCGACGACCAGCCCGAGGCCTTCCGCCATGTCGCGCCACAAGGTGGCGAAGTGGCCGGTTTCGAACGCGAGCACGCGATCGCCGGGGGACAGGGTGTTGACGAGCGCCGCCTCCCAGGCCCCGGTGCCCGAGGACGGGTAGATGACGACGGGCCGACCGGTGCCGAACACCGGCCGGACCCTGCGCAGCACGTCCTGCGCGAGTTCCGCGAAGTCCGGCCCGCGGTGATCGATCGTGGGTTGCGCCATGGCGCGCAACACGCTGCCGGGGACGTTGGTCGGTCCGGGGATCTGCAGGAAATGCCGTCCGCTGTTGGCGGCCATTGCACCAAACCCTTCTGAGCCGATCAGGTGACACTGTGCCGTGACGTGGTACGCTGTGCCGTATGAAAGCGCCGAGAGAGTAGGCACGGCGGACTGGGGAGTCAAGGCATTGCGCAACGTCCTGAACACGCTGCGGGTACTGGAAGAGGTCGCCGCGCGGCAGCCGATCGGCGTCGGTGAACTGGCCCGCGCGCTGGACATGCCCAAGAGCTCGGTCCAGCGCTCGCTGCTCACCCTCGACGAGGCCGGGTGGATACGCCCGGCATCGGGCGAGGTCAAGCGGTGGGTGATGACCACCAAGGCGCTCGCGATCGGCGGCCGCGCCAGCGGTGACCTCGGCCTGCGCGACGCGGCCAGGCCGATCATGGAGGACCTGCGCCGGCGCACCGAGGAGACGATCCACCTCACGGTCCCGGAGGAGGACAGGGTCGTCCTGATCGAGCGGCTGGAGACGTCGAAGCCGCTGCGCATCAGCATGGCCCTGGGGCACGCGCTTCCCCTGCACGCGTCCGCCAACGGCAAGGCTGTCCTCGCCAACAGCGGCCCGGATGTCCTCAAGCGCCTGTTCGCCGACGAGCTACCGCGCTACACCGACAACACGATCACCGATCCGGACCAGATGCTCGCCGAGCTGGCCCGGATCCGGGAACGCGGATTCGCGCTCAACCACGGGGAATGGCGGGCCGACGTCGGCTCGGTCGCCGCCGCCGTCCTGGAGGGGCCGGAGAAACCGATCGCCAGCCTCAGCGTGAACATCCCGATGAGCCGCCTGACCGAGGAGAACGAAGCGATCTTCGGCGCTGCGGTGAGCGAGGCGGCGAGGAACCTCGGCGCCCGGCTCGGCTACGAAGCGGCGTAACGAAGCTCTGGTCAGTCGGTCAGCCAGGAGCCGGCTCGCGCCCGGAACTGCTCCGGTTCGAGACCGCCCGCGCCGTCGGGAATCGCCGCCACGATCGGCACTCCCGTGACCCGGGGCAGCTCGGCGAGGTTGCACTCCTCGGCCAGGCCGAGCGCTTCCGGCACCGCGCCGAGCACCAGTCCCGCCGGCTCCAGGTTCCGCGAACGCAGGGCGTTGACGGTGAGTTCGGTGTGGTTGAGGGTGCCGAGCCCGGTCCGGGTCACGACGTACACCCGCACCGGGTGGTCCACGGCGAGCCCGGCGGCGAGGTCCAGCAGGGTGCCGCCCCCGGTGTCGAGGCGGACCAGGAGGCCGCCCGCGCCTTCGACGATCACGGTGTCCCGGGTCCGGGCGAGCCCGCGGATGCGGGCCGCGTGCTCGCTGATCGGCGGGATCCCGATGCCGCGCCGCCGGGCGGCCGTGTCCGGCGCGAGGGGATCTTCGAGCCGGGTGAACTCGGCGACCTCGCAGCCCGCCAGCCGCGCCACGACGGAGATGTCGGGTTCGTCGGTGCCGACGCCGGTCTGCGCGGGCTTCACGACGATCGTTCCCGGACCGGAGCGGACCGCGAGCGCCGCGGTGGCCACGGTCTTGCCGACACCGGTGTCGGTGCCCGTGATGATGGTGATCATCCCTGCCGCCGGTGGTCGTCGATGGTGCGGGCCAGCACGTCGACGGCGCGCGCCCAGCGCTGGTCGTCGAGGCCGACGTGGGTGGTGATCCGGAGCCGGGAGATCCCGTCGGGCACCGACGGCGGGCGGAAGCACCCCACCCGGACCCCGGACGCGAGCGCCGCGGCCTGCGCGGCGACGGCGATCTGCGGCGACGGCATGGGCACCGAGAGCACAGCGCCTGCCGATCGCGGCACGCCCAGCCGGTCGGCCAGCTCGCCGCCGCGCTGGTGGATCTGCGCCGGGAAACCGGGTTTCCCGCGCAGCCGGCGGAGAGCTGCCAGCGCGCCGGCGGTGGGCGCTGGTGCCAGCCCGGTGTCGAAGATGAACGGGCGGGCCCGGTTGGTGAGGTGGTCCATCAGCGCAGCGGAGCCGAGCACCGCACCGCCCATCGCGCCGAGCGATTTCGACAGCGTCGCGGTCATCACCACGTGCCGGTCGCCGGCCAGGCCGTGGGCGTGCACCAGTCCTCGGCCGCCGTCGCCGACCACGCCGAGCCCGTGCGCCTCGTCGACGACGAGCAGCGCGTCGTGATCGGCGCAGGCCGCCGCCAGATCCTCCAGCGGGGCGGCGTCGCCGAGCACCGAGAAGACCGACTCGGTCAGCACGATCGCCCGCCGGCCACCGGCTTCGGCCAACGCGGCCCGGACCGCGGCGACGTTGTTGTGCGGGACCACCTCGATCGCCGCCCGGGACAGCCGCGCGGCGTCGATCAGCGAAGCGTGCACGTGCGCGTCGGAGACGATCAGCGTCTGCTTGTCCGCCAGCACGGTCACCGCCGACAGGTTGGCGTGGTATCCGGTCGAGAAGACCAGCGCCGCCTCCCGGCCGGTGAACTCGGCGAGTTCGCGCTCCAGGCCGGCGTGCAGCGTGGTGGTGCCGGTGACCAGCCGGGAGGCGCCCGACCCGGCGCCCCAGGCGAGGGCGGCGTCGGCGGCCGCTCGGCGCACCTCGGGATCGCGGCTCAACCCCAGGTAGTCGTTGTTGGCGAGGTCGATGACGTCGTCATCGACCTCCCGCGGCCGCAGCGTGCGCTGCAACCCGGCGTCTTCGCGCTTGGTCCGCTGCTCGGCGAACCACGTTTCCCAGGCGCTCATCCGGCCTCCGCAGCGGCCGCGATCCCGGCGCAGATGGCGGCGATGTCGTCGTCGGTGCACACGTACGGCGGCATGGTGTAGATCAGGTCGCGGAACGGGCGCAGCCACACGCCCTGCTCCAGGGCCGCTTCGGTCGCCTTGACCACGTCGACGGGGTGGTCGAGCTGGACCACGCCGACCGCGCCGAGGACCCGAACGTCGACGGCGTCGATGTCGTGCAGCGCCTGCAAACCCGTGTTGATCCGGCGCACGTCCGCCGCCCAGTCGCCGGTGCTCAGCAGGTCCAGGCTGGCCGAGGCGACAGCGCAGGCCAGCGGGTTGCCCATGAAGGTGGGGCCGTGCATGAGGACGCCGGAATCGCTGGCGGACACGCCACGGGCGACCTCCGTCGTGCAGAGCGTGGCGGCCAGCGACAGGTAGCCCCCGGTGAGCGCCTTGCCGACGCACAGCACGTCCGGGGTCACCTCGGCGGCGTCGGCGGCGAAAAGTGTCCCGGTGCGGCCGAATCCGGTGGCGATCTCGTCGAAGACCAGCACCAGTCCGTGCTCGTCGGCGATCTCGCGGAACACCCGCAGGCATGCGGCGGGGTAGGGGTGCATGCCGCCGGCGCCCTGGAGGAGCGGCTCCACGATCAGCCCGGCGAGCCGGTCCGCGTGCTCGGCCGCGAGCGCGCGGAAGCCGGCCGCCCAGGCGTCGACGTCGCCGTCGAGCCGTGGCGGGCGCTCGCCGAACACCTGCTCCGGCAGCACACCGGACCACATGGCGTGCATGCCGCCGTCGGGGTCGCACACGCTCATGCAGTCGAAGGTGTCGCCGTGGTAGCCACCTCGGACGGTGAGGAACCGGGTCCGCTCCGGCCGGCCGGCGCCGCGCTGGTACTGCAGCGCCATCTTCATCGCCACCTCGACGCTCACCGAACCGGAGTCGGCCAGGAAGACGCGGTCGAGACCGGCGGGTGCGAGGTCGACCAGGCGCCGGGCCAGCTCGATCGCCGGCTCGTGGGTGAGCCCGCCGAACATCACGTGCGACATCTGCTCGATCTGCCTGCGCACCGCCGCGTCGAGCACGGGGTGCCGGTAGCCGTGGATCGCCGACCACCACGACGCCATCCCGTCGACCACCTCGCCGACGCCGTCGAGGGTGATCCGGCTGCCCGCGGCGCCGGTGACCAGGCGCGTCGGGGTCGGGTCGGCCATCGATGTGTACGGGTGCCACAGGTGCTCGCGGTCGAACGCGAGCAGCGCTTCCGCGGTCATGTCAGGCGTTGGGGAGGACGTCGGTGCCGGCCCCGCGGCGCCGGATCGCCGGATCGATCGGCTCCAGCCTCCCGGTCTGCTGCGCGAGGTCCTCCTCGGAGCCCAGGACGACGAAGCCGTTGTCGCGGATCATCTCGAGGTCCGCCTTGGCTTCCTGGCCCTCCGAGGTGAGGTAGTCGCCGAGGAAGATCGAGTTGGCGACGTGCAGCGCGATCGGCTGCAGCGAACGCAGGTGCATCTCGCGGCCGCCGGCGATCCGGATCTCCTTGTCCGGGCAGACGAAGCGGGCCATCGCCAGGATCTTCACGCAGCGGGTGGGGGAGAGCTCCCAGGTGTTCTCGAACGGGGTGCCGTCGAAGGGCATCAGGAAGTTGACCGGGATCGAGTCCGAGCCCAGCTCCCGCAGCGCGAACAGCGCCTCGACGAGCTGCTCGTCGGTCTCGCCCAGGCCCGCGATCAGGCCGGAGCAGGGCGAGATCCCCGCGCCCTTCGCCTTCTCCACGGTGTCGACCCGGTCCGCGTAGGTGTGGGTCTGGACGATGTTGTCGTGGTTGCTCTCGGCGGTGTTGATGTTGTGGTTGTAGGCGTCCACCCCGGCGGCCTTCAGGCGCTCGGCCTGGCCGTCCTTGAGCAGCCCCAGGCAGGCGCAGACCTCGACGTCGGGGTATTCCTCCTTGAGCGCCCCGACCATCTCGGTCACCTTGTCGATGTCCCGGGTGGACGGTCCGCGGCCGGAGGAGACCAGGCACACCCGGCTCGCGCCGCCCTTGAGCCCGGCGCCGGCCTGCCGGAGGGTCTCGTCCTTGGACAGCCACGAGTACTTGAGGATCGGCGCGTCGGAGCCCAGCGCCTGCGAGCAGTAGTTGCAGTTCTCCGGGCACAGCCCCGATTTCAGGTTCACCAGGTAGTTCACCTTCACCGCGTTGCCGAAGTGCGCGCGGCGCAGCCGGCCGGCGGCGGCGACGACGGACATCAGCTCGGCGTCGTCGGCGCGCAGCACCGCGAGGGCGTCCTCGGGAGTGGCCGGCACCCCGGCGAGGATCCCGTCGGCGAGCTGGTGGAAGGTGGTGTTCATCGCTTCTCCCGTGTCGGCAGGTGCGGCAACCTGAACAGTGTTCACCTGAACAGTGTTCAGGCTAGACTGGGCGGGGCGATCGGTCAACGGGAGGGGTCTGCGTGCGGTATCACCGGAGCGACGTCGTGGATCGCGCGATCGCGGTCCTCGACGAGTACGGGCTGGAGTCGCTGTCGATGCGGCGACTGGCCGCCGAGCTCGGCGTGCAACCGAGCGCCCTCTACCACCACGTGCCGAACAAGCAGACGCTGCTGGCGGCGGTCGCCGACGAGATCCTGATCCGGGGCAAGCGACCGCACCGGGCCCGGGAATGGGACCGGCGCGTGGTCGAGGTCTGCGCAGAGCTCCGGGACGCGATGCTCGCCTACCGCGACGGTGCCGAGGTGGTCGTCACGGCGCACACCTTCGGCCTCGGTGCGGCCGAGCCGGCGAACCAGCTGCGGGCGGCCCTGCACGACGGCGGCCTGCCAGACGACCTGGTCGATGTCGGCACCCGGGCCCTCCTGCACCTCGTCTTCGGCCACACGGTGGAAGAGCAGATGGCGCTGCAGGCGGCGAGCGCCGGCGCGATCGACCGGGCGCCCGGCGGACCGGCGGACTTCGAGCGCGGGCTCGAACTCGTCCTGGACGGCCTCCGGTCCAAGGTCGGCGGCTGACGGCGCGCCGCGACGCGCGGGCACCGTAGGGCACTGCTCTCCGGGAGGCTCGGCGAGTGCTCTGCGGTGGCTGCCGCCCGGGCGCTGTTCAATACTCGGCCCGAGGGGAGTACTTCCGCAGGGTCTGCCCGGTCAGGACGGATGCCCATCGGCATCCCCGGCAGGCCGCCCTCGGCGGGCGAAGGAGACCTCGAACGCAACCGAGTTCGAGGGGGTCTCCATGCCTCGTCCGACCGTTCTCGCCGCCCCATCGGACTCGATCGGCTCGCCGTGGCTCTGGGGCATCAGCATCGCCGTGCTGCTGGCGCTGCTGTGCGCCGACTTCCTGGTCACCCGCCGCCCGCACGAGGTCTCCATGCGCGAGGCCATCGGCTGGTCGGTCTTCTACCTCGCCTTGCCCCTGGTGTTCGGGTTCTTCCTGTGGAGTGCGTTCGGCGGCGGCCAGGCGCTGGAGTTCATCACCGGCTTCGTGGTGGAGAAGTCCCTGTCGGTCGACAACCTCTTCGTCTTCATGATCCTGCTGTCGGGATTCGCCGTGCCGGCGGAACTGCAGCAGCGGGTGCTGCTGTACGGCATCGTCGGGGCTCTGGTGCTGCGCGGGATCTTCATCGCGGCCGGGGCCGCCCTGCTGCAGGCGGGCAACTGGGCGTTCCTGGTCTTCGGCGCGATCCTGTTCGCCACCGCCGTCAAGATCCTGCACGAGGCGCTCACCGGATCCGGTTTCGACCGCGACGTGTCGCAGATGCGCTCGGTGCGGCTGCTGCGGCGGCTGATGCCGGTCACCGACGACTACCGCGGCCCCCGGCTCACGGTTCGCGAAGGCGGCCGACGTGCCTTGACCCCGCTGACGGTCGTGGTCGTGGCGGTCTTCGCCACCGACGTGGTGTTCGCCGTCGATTCCGTCCCCGCCGTCTACGGCATCACCGAGGACCCGTACCTGGTGTTCACCACCAACGCGTTCGCCCTGCTCGGACTGCGCGCCCTGTACTTCGTGCTGGCGACGGCGCTCGCCAAGCTCGCCCACCTCAACCACGGGTTGGCGATCATCCTCGCGTTCATCGGGGTGAAGCTGGTCCTGCACTGGGCGCACGGGATCTGGCCCGCCGTCCCGGAGATCCCGACCCCGCTCTCACTCGCGGTCATCGTGGCGGTCTTGGCGGCCGTCACGCTGACCAGCCTTCGCGCCCGCCGCGGCGCCGAAGAGCCCACGCCCGGCAGCTGACCATGTCCACCGAAATCCTCGTCGAACTCGCCGCGACCGTCCTCGTGGTGGCCGCCTTGCTGATCGCCTGCGCGGTCCTGCTCGACGCCCGTCCGCCCAGAGGGCCGCACCATTGACCGCGGTGGTGCTCCGCAGCCCCACCCGTGAACACGACGAACTGCCGTCCCGGCCATGGGAGATTCCCGAGGCCCGGCCGGAAAAGCAGCGACCCCGAAGCCGCTTCCTGGCGGTGTCCGCACAGGCCGAACCGGACGCAGTTCGGGGCTTCGGGGTCGGGTAGCTGCCTGGTATTCGCCGACCGCTTGCCCGCGTCGATTTCCACAGGGGGCATCGCACGTCGGGTCGGCTGGAGTGCCTGGGCGGTCCTAGCGGACAGCCACCTCACAAGTCCTGTTGGTATTCAACGTTGGACCACCTCCTTTCCTGTGTACCGAGGAGGCTAGGGGGCGGCGACCCACCGGGGCAACTGATTTTTTTCGCGTCGGCTGCCACGGGGTTCTCCCGCGCGCAGGGACCGGACGATCGCATGTGGACAGATCGATCGGTGGCCGTGCACCCGCAGCCGGTCGGCACGCACACCCCGACACCTGCGTAGCGAACTACGTAGTGCCACGAATGTCCCCGCAACCGGGACCAAAGACACTGGACACGTCCAGCCGAACGGACCGACCGAGGCGAAACGATGGTTCACCAGCTCCACCCCGAACGAACCGCTCCCGCACATCGACGCGGCCGCGGGCAACCGAGCCCCGCTCCCGCGGACGCGCTCCGGTTCGGCGGACGCTACGAGGATCTGCGTGACGATCACCTCGCGCACACGCTGATCCGCGAGGACGCAGCGGTCGAGCGGGAGGAGCTTTCGCCCCACGAGCGCCTCAGCTGCCACGTCCACCGGCGGTGGGCGCACGAATGCATCAGCTCCCCGGTGCACGTCATCGCCGTCACCGGGCACCGGTGGTGCCGGAGTTGTGACGCCGAGGCGTCCGTGGCGGTGGACGAGGTGAGCGGCGCGGTTTCGGTCGTCTGCACGCGGTGCCGCACCACCCCCGACAGCGCGGCAACGCGGCAGATCCTGCGCACCTGCCGAGCGAGCCTGGCGGTCGCGCTGGGCGACCGCAGGGCCTGCGCCGCGCAGCAAGCCCCCGCTGCCTGACCCCCCGGCTTCGCGAGCCCATCGGATTGCCGCTCCGGCGCGGAAGGCGTGAGCGGGCGCCCCACCGGTCGTGGCTGGTCGCTCTCGGCGACCCGGCTCGTGCGGTCACGTGCGCGCCGCGCCGCTCGGCGCCGCGTTCCCGTGCGAATGCCCCCGCTGCGCGGTCCTCGGGCTCCGCGAGCGGCGGAGACCGGCGAACGCGAGTGCGGCGAACGTGATGACCCACGCGGCCCGGCGAGCATGAAGGCCACGCCCAGGCCGGTGAGCGGCAGCACCCCGGTGAACGTCAGCGGGAGGATGACCGCACCGGACAGGGCGTTCCCCGCGATGGCCGACCCGGCCAGCCGCGACGGGATCTCCGGGTAGCCGGCGATCAGGCCGAGAGCGGCGGCGCCGCCGAGCATGGCGATCCCGATGCACACCGCGAACGCACTGCGCGCGCTGGCATCCGCGGGCACGACCGCCGACTCGCCGCTGCAGCGATAGGCCGCCGAAAAGGACGGTCGCTCTCTCGCTGTCGGTTCGCACTGCCGGTGGCGGCGTCAGGTGTCCGAGTGCCACCAGCGGCGGAGATGCCGCCGTGCGGGGCGAAACGGGCGGGGAGACCGGTCAGGAATCGAGAAGCGCCGGCCGCGTGCCCGCGCCTAGCGTGACCGGAGTGGACATCACCGGGCAGGGGCCCGGTCGACCACCACGAACGTCCCCACCCGGCTGGTCCCGGGGTTTCCCGATTTCGCAGGAGGTCCGAATGAACTGGAACAAGTGGGTTCGGCAGAGCCACCGCTGGCTTTCCATCGCCTTCACGGTGACCGTGATCGTCACCTCCGTCGCCCTGGCGCAGGAAGAGCCCATCATCTGGGTTTCCTACGTACCGCTGCTCCCGCTCGCGCTGCTCCTGCTCAGCGGCCTGTACATGTTCGCGCTGCCGTACGCCAAGCGCAGCCGCCGAACCGCCGCCCGCGGGAGATGACCAGCTACCTGAGTCCTCGCCGAAAAGCCTTGCAGCCCACACATTCTCGGTCACCACCGCGAGCACCGTCGAGTCGACTGCCCGGAACTGCTGGTCCGGAACCCCACCCGGGGTCTTCCAGGCCGACTTCGCGTCGACCTGGCGTGAGCCAGCCCTCTTCCTGATCGCGGGCGAACCCGTGATCAGGCGGTCTTGGGGGCGGCGCGCATGCCGACGTACACGCACGGGGTGCCGTTGGCCAGCGTCGCGAACACCACCGGGCTGTACGCCTCGCCGCCGAGGTTGAAGGGTGCGGCGAAGACCGTCGGCGATACCGGCAGCAGGCTCGCTTCCATCGGCGGGGCAATGCCTTCCAGCTCGTCGACGAACTCGTAGCGGATCCGTGCGCCGCCCGCGTCGCCCCGGCTGATGGTCGTGATGGCTCCGGCGCGCCGGTAGCTGCCCAGCAGCGGCGTCAGATCCACCTCGGGCGGGTTGGCCGGCGGAGCGAACGGGGCCGGCATGCGCGCGTCGGCCAGTTCGGCCAGCAGTTCCCGGAACAGGTCGGCGTAGAGCCGGGCGAAGTCGCCGCCGTTGGTGAGCAGCACGACCACTACGCCTGCTTGCGGGATGACGCGCAGGTAGGACTGCTGCGCGCCCGCGTTGCCGTCGTGGCCGAAGCCGGAGACCCCGCTCCAGTCGTGCAAGGTCCAGCCGAGCCCCCAGCCGTCCGCGGACATGCTCCACTTGTCCGGGCTGTCCACCTCGCGGCGCTGCATCGCGGCGACCGCATCGGCGGACAGGACCCGGGTGCCGTCCGCGGCGATGCCGCGGTCCAGGTGCATCTTGGCGAAGCGGGCGACGTCACCGGCCGAGACGATGACCCGGCCGTACGGCCCCGCCGAGCGCGGCATCATGTCCCAGACGGCCGCCGGTTCGGGTTCCCGGCCGAGGTGCCCCATGGCCGCCCGGAACCGCAGCGCTTCCTCCGGCAGCGTCATCGAGTGCTCCAGCCCGAGCGGGGCGAACAGCCGGTCCCGCAGCGCCTGGTCCCAGGTCTGCCCGGTGAGCACCTCGACGATCCGGCCGAGCACGACGTAGCCGAGGCTGCCGTAGGAGAACGCCGTGCCCGGCGGGCAGTCCAGCGCCACGTCTCCGGCGGCCTCGACGTACTTCGCCAGGCAGTCGTCGCCGCGGCCGGAGTCGTGGAAGAAGTCGTTGGTCACCCCGCCGGTGTGCGACAGCAGCTGCCGGACGGTGATCGTCGCGGTGGCTTCCGGGTCCGGGGTGGCGAATTCCGGCAGCACGCCCACCACCGGCGCATCCAGGTCCAGCTCGCCGGAGTCGACCAGCTGCATCACCAGCGTGGCGGTGTAGGCCTTGGCGAGCGATCCGGCCAGGAACACCGAATCGGGGGTGGCGGACACCCCGGTTCCCCGGTGCAGCACGCCGCTGGCCAGCTCGTGGACGGTGCCGCCGGCCAGCACGGCCAGCGCGGCTGCCGGGACGTGGTGGGCGGCGCGCAGCTCGTCGAGCCTGGCCTGCCACCGGTCGACGTCGAATTGCGGTACTGGCATTGCTGAAGATCCCCTCTGACCTGCGAACCGCACAGTGTGCGGATGTCCGCACACCGTACTGAGGCCGTGCGTTGTTCGCAAGGACATACACTGTTCGGGCCGATCGCGCGAGAGGAGCGAGGAGACCGCATGCCAGCCGATGAGCAGTCGTTTCCCTCGGTGTGGGCCCGCCCGCAGCGACAGCGGCGGGAGCAGCCGGCGCTGAGCCGGGAGCAGATCGTCGCCGCGGCGCTGCACCTGCTGGACACCGAGGGAATCGGGGCGTTGAGCATGCGCAAGCTCGGCGTCCAGCTCAACGCCGGGGCCACCTCGATGTACACGCACGTGGCCAACAAGGACGAGCTGATCGAACTGGTCGTGGACGAGGTCTACGGCGAGATCGAGGTGCCGGTCCCCGGCGATGCCGCGGGTTGGCGGGCGGCGATCACCGGCTGCGCGCACAGCATCCGGTCGACGCTGCTGCGCCACCCGTGGATCGTCTCCGTGCTCGGCGAGGCGGGCGTGGCCTACCTCGGGCCGAACATGATGCGGCTGACCGAGGCCATCCTCGCCGCGTTCGAGGAAGGGGGCTTCCCGCTGGATGCGGCCGACCGGGCGATGAACACGGTCTTCGCCTACGTCGTCGGGGTGTCGACCAGCGAGGCGGCCTGGCTGACCATGCTCGCGCGCAGCGGGCAGGGCGAGCAGGAGTGGGCCGAGCGCCTGTGGCCCGCTGCCGAACGAGCGGTGCAGGAATTCCCGCGGCAGCGCAAGCTCTACGCCGCGCAGCGGGGCCAGAACCTGCGCAGCGCCCGCGACGACGAGTTCGCCACCGGGCTGGACTGCGTCCTGCGCGGCCTGGCGGCCCGCTTCGCCCTCGACCCCGGCGCGTGACGCCAAGCTCCACTTTGGACGAAATCGTGCCTTGGCGGCGCGCGGAACCGGATTCAGGGGGCGTTTCAGCGCGGCGTGAGGGCGCGTTCGGGATGTGGCCGCCTGGAGCGCAGGCGGCGATTTCGCGCGAAATCGCCGCCGACGTCACGCACCGGACGAGCCGTCCTTCCTTCGCCGGGAGATCACTCCGGCCAGTCGGAGTTCTTGATGACCTCGACGAAGTCGCCGCGCACGAAGCCCGGGGCGTAGTAGGCGAGCACGTCCGCCTTGACGTTGCCGAACGTCGTCTCGGGGCGGTCCTCGATGCCTTCGGTGAACGCGGCGAGGATCCGGTTCTTGAAGTCCGGGCGGGGGTGCGCCGCGACCACGGCGGCGCGTTGCTCGTCGGAGACCGCGTGGTAGCCGATGCCCAGGACGTCGAGCTCGACGCCGCGGGTGACCAGGGCGACCTCGGGCGCCATGTGCAGCGGGATCTCGGGGGTGGTGTGCAGGGCGATGGCGGTCCAGACCCGGTCGGCGGGTTCGCCGCCGATGCCGTGGGCCTGCAGGAACCTGCGGGCCTCGTCGGCGCCGTCGATCTCGAAGCGCTGGTCCGCGCGGCGGAACCGCTCGGTCAGCCCCAGGTCGTGGAACATGGCGCCCACGTACAGCAGCTCGGGGTCGAACCGCAGCCCCTGCTCCCGGCCGCGCAACGATCCCCACAGGAACACCCGCCGGGAGTGGTCGAACAGCAACGGCGACGCGGCCTCGCGCACCAGCTCGGTGGCCTCCCGCGCCAGGGCGCTGTCCGGGATCTGCACGCCTGCGATGGATTCCTTCATCTCCGTTGCCTCCTGCTCGGTCGGTGCCGGGTTCCAGGTTCGCCCGGGCGGCTACCCTGGTGCCATGTCCTTCCGGCCAGAAGAACCACAGATCCGGACATGACGCACCGGGTGGCCGTCGTGGTGTTCGACGGTGTGACCATGCTCGATGTCAGCGGCCCGACGGAGGTGTTGCACCAGGCGGGTCGGCTAGGCCACCCGTACGAGTTGGTGCTGGTCTCGCCGAGCGGTGCGCAGGTGGCCACGTCCGCCGGGCTGGGGCTGGCCGGCACCGTCTCGGCGGCCGAGGCCGGTTCCGTCGACACGGTGGTGGTCGCCGGCGGCGACCGGCTCGCCGAGCAGCGGCCGGAGGGCGACCTGCTGGCGGCCGTGCGCACGCTCGCCACGCGGGCGGAACGGGTCGCGTCGGTCTGCACCGGCGCCTTCGCCCTCGCCGAACTGGGGCTGCTCGACGGCCGCCGCGCGACCACGCACTGGCGGCACGCCGAAGCGCTCGCCCGCCGCTACCCCCGGGTGCGCGTCGAGCCGGACGCCATCCACATCCGCGACGGTCGCTACGTCACCTCGGCCGGCATCAGCGCCGGAATCGATCTGACCCTCGCCCTCGTGGAAGACGACCACGGCGCGGACGTGGCCAGGGGCATCGCCCGGGAAATGGTCGTGTTCCTGCAACGTCCGGGCGGGCAGTCGCAGTTCTCCACGGCCCTCGCCACCCCGCCGGCGCGGAGCGACGTGCTGCGCTCGGTGATCGCGTCCGTGGTCGCCGACCCGGCCGCCGACCACAGCCTGCCGGCCATGGCCGTCGCGGCGGCCGTCAGCACCCGGCACCTGACCCGCCTGTTCGGCGCCGAACTCGGCACCACGCCGGCCCGCTGGGTCGAACGCGTCCGCCTCGACCGCGCCCAGCAACTCCTCCTCGACGGGCACAGCGTCACCTCGGCCGCGCGCCACAGTGGACTGGGCACCGACGAATCCCTCCGCCGCGTCTTCGCCCGCCACCTGGGCACGACGCCGACCCACTACCGCCAGCGGTTCGCCACGACGCAACACCAGCCCCCGGCACCGTAACGCTCGCGCCGTGGACCGTCGGCGGTTTTCGGCTTCGCCCAGCGCGAACTCCTCGCGTGAAGCCGCACCAGGAACAGCGCACGACCGGCGCCGGAGACGCATCGACGTCCGGCAATAAGTCCACTGCGGACACTCAGGCGAGTGCGCGTCCGGCTCGGCTGAGCGCGTCGATGCGTGGTGTGAGGAGAGCCATGCGGTCGTGGATGGGATGTGTTGCCGGAGCGTTCTCCGGGGTAGCCGTTGATCGGCAAGCGCCGGGCAGCCACCCGGCGACGTGCACCCCGAGTTGAGGAGCTCAGCGATGGAACTGGTTGGTTTGCGTCACGTGTACGAGCAGGAGGGGCCGTTCGCGACCGTCTACCTGGAAGCCCGCTCGCCGGGGGAGGACGCGGGCAAGCAGGTCGAGCTGCGGTGGCGGGCGCTGCGCGACCGGCTCCAGGCGGCAGGCGCGCCAGCGGAAACGCTGGACGCCATCGAGTCGGCGCTGAGCGGGGCGCCCGGCGAGGAGCAGGCCCGGGGCCGGGTGCTGGTGGGGGCCGGGTCCGCCGTGCTGCTCGACGAGCCGTGGGACGTCGAGCCCGGAGCCGGCGACGACGCGTTCTGGGATGCGCTCCCGCAACTCGGCGCCTACGTGCGGGAAGCCGCGCGCTCGGTGTCCGAACTCGTGGTGATCGCGGATCAGGAAGGCGCGCAGGTGCGCCAGGACGTGGTGACCGAGCATCGCGGACCGCAGGAGATCGACACCGACGTCGTGGAGGGCACGGGGCACGACGGCGTGCACAAGCCGCGGCACGGGGCGTTGTCCCACAAGCGCATTCATCGGCGCGCCGAGGAAACGTTGCAGCGCAACGCGAAGGACGTGGTGGCCCATGTGAACGCGGTCGCCGCGAAGTTCCGGCCGCAGGTGGTGGTCCTCGCGGGTGGCGTGCAGGCGCGGACCGAGGTGCGGGAGCACCTGCCGGCCGAGCTCGCGGAGCGCGTCGTCGAGACCGAGCGGGGCGGGCTCGCCCACAACGCCTCCGATGAGGCGCTCGACGAAGAGCTGGTGCGGATCGCCGGCGAGGAGAGCAAGCGAAGGGCGGCGGACAGCGCCGGCAGGATGGAGGCGGGCCTGACGCACGGCCGGGCGGTCCAGGGGGACGACTCGGTTGTGCGGGCGGCCGAGCAGGGCGCGGTTGAGACATTGCTGCTGGAGGACGACGCGCCGGCGGAGCACGAGGCGTTCCTGCTCAAGACCTGCGCCGAGACGACCTCCGGCGTCGAACTCGTGCCCGCCGGGACCGGGCTGACCGACGGGGCGGGTGCGATCTTGCGCTTCCCCGTTCAGCAGTGACCGACCGGCCGTTTTCTGAGATGACGCAAGGGAAGACCTCGTGCGCGTCGAAGGTGGTCGGCAACGACGCAGGGGCCGGCGAACCGGGAGTTCGTCGGCCCCTGCACGTTCGGATCACCCCAGCCATCGCCCGCGGCGCAGCGCTTCCGGCGGGACTCGGGGGCCCTTGTGCAGCAGCGGATCGGACTCGCGCCCGGGCACCGGCACCGTCCTGGTGCGCGACCGCCCGAACCGCTTGCGGAGCTGCGCCAGGATGTTCCGCAGTCGCGTGTTCCACATGAGATCCATGACCTCCTCGTGCGCGGGTTTCAGCTGACTCGACACGAGGGTTTACGCCCACGGGGATGAGGAAACATCACCGCCGGCGCCGATCGGGTCCCGCCCGCGTTTCAGGCCTTCCGGTGGGCGTCGAGCCAGTCCACGATCTCGTCGAGCACGCGGTCCTGCTCCGGCTCGTTGTGCGGCTCGTGGTAGAGCCCTTCGTGGATCCGCAGGGTGAGGTCCGGCGATCCCGCGTGGGCGCGCACCAGCTCGCTGGCGGCCGGTGGCATCAGCCGGTCCGCGCCGCCGTGCAGGACGAACAGCGGCATGGTCAGCGACTTCAGGCGCTGCGGGATCGCTTCGACCGCCAGCATGATCTCGGTCGCGGTCCGCGCCCGCATCTTCCCGTCGTGGCAGAGCGGGTCGGTGCGGTAGGCCCGCACGACCTCGGGATCGCGGCTAATGGTGCTCGCGTCGAGGCTGCGCACGCCGAGGTCGGGCAGCAGCTTGGACAGCAGCGGTGCGGCGGCCCGCTCCACGGCCGACACCGAGCCGGTGCTGAGCGCGGGGGCGGAGATCACGGCACCGGCGATCCGGTCGAGCGGCGTCCCGGTGAGGTACTGCAGGGAGATCAGCCCGCCGAGGCTGTGCCCGTAGACGAACAGCGGCACGTCGTCGTGGCGCTCGACGGCCAGCCGCGCCAGGAGGTCGACCCCGGCGACGGCAGCGGCCATGCTCCCGATGTTGCCGCGCTTCCCCGGTGAACGGCCGTGCCCGGGGTGATCGAGGGCGTACGCGGTGTAGCCGGCCGCGTTGAGCCGCTCCGCGACGTGGCGGTAGCGGCCGCTGTGCTCGTGCACGCCGTGGACGAGCACGACCACGCCGACTGGCCGCTCGACCGTCCAGCCCTGCCAGTACTGCCCCGAGGGCAGGGTGCCTTCGAAGTGCGCTGCCTTCGGCCGAGCGTCGTCGTGGGACTGCGTCATCGGGTGCCTTCCTGTCCGGTCATGTGCACTGCTCGCCGTCTGGAGCGCACACGTCCGGGCAAGCCTCGTCCGATGATCGGATCTCGGCAACCTGTCGGGCCGCCGAGCGGACTTCGCGCCCGATCGCGTCGGCGGTGCCCTGAGCCGTGGCCTCTGCCTCGTGAATGCTCCTGATACCTGCTGTGACCAGCTGTGGACCATGTGGGTGGCGATAGCGATTTTCGCGTTCGCGGAATGTACAGTGCGTGGCATTGCTCGAGTGGCTCCGCGCCCGTGCGCGTTGGGCCCGGCGCCCGGGTAGTGCTACGGGAGCGCGGTGCGGTTTCTCGCCCGCGCGAGTCGGCTGTCGCCGCCGCGGTGCAGCTCAGGACGGAGATGTGGTGAATATCCCCGACAACCAGGCGACGGACGCGGTCGGCGATCGGCCCGACAGCGGTGCCCGGCGACCGGGCGCCGCGCTTCTCGGAGATCCGTTGATCGGAGAGCTCGCCGCCGACCTGCGCGAGTACGCCATCTTCGCCCTCGACGCCGACGGCCGGGTGAGCAGCTGGAGCGCCGGGGCTCAGCGGGTCAAGGGTTACGACAGCGAGGAGGTCATCGGGCGGCACTTCTCGGTGTTCTACCCGCCAGAGCAGGTCGAGTCCGGGTATCCGGACTGGGAATTGGGCCAGGCCATGGCGCGCGGGTTCTTCATCGACCGGGGGTGGCGGCTGCGCAAGGACGGGACCCGGTTCTGGGCGCACGTGGTGATCACGGCGCAGCGGGCGCCGGACGGCAGCCTGGAGGGCTTCATCAAGGTGGTCCGCGACGAGACCGAGGCGCACGCCCAGCGGCAGCGTTCGGAACGGCGGTTCACCGACCTCTTCGAACTCGCTCCGGTGGGCATCGCCCTCCTCGACCAGGACGAACGGATCCTGGACGCCAACGGTGCCCTGCGCGACCTGCTGGGCGACCGGCTGCACGGCAAGAGCGTCGCCGATCTGATGCACCCCAGCGATTCCCGGGCGGGACTGATCTCGAGTCCTGCGGGCCCGGCCGAACCGGATCGGCAGCCGGCCTCACCCCGCGTTCTGGCCCGCGCCGATGGGCGACCGGTGTTCTGCGACGTGCGGTGCGCGGCGTCGGTGCACGACGACGGGAACCGGTTCTGGTTGGCGGTGTTCCAGGACGTCACCGAGCAGGTCCGGCACGCCGAGACCCTGCACTTCCAGGCGACGCACGACCAGACGACCGGGCTGCTCAACCGGCAGGGCGTCAACGAGCTGCTGACCTCCGTGCTCGCCTGCGGCGCCGACCGAGCGGCCGTGCTGTTCTGCGATCTGGACAACTTCAAGCGCGTGAACGATTCGCTCGGCCACGACGCGGGCGACGAGCTGCTCCTGGCCTTGGCCCAGCGCCTGACCACCGAGCTCCCGCCGTGCTGCACGCCGGCCCGGCTCTACGGGGACGAATTCCTCGTGGTCTGCTCCGACGTGTCCGGCTGCGGCGGGATCGACGCGCTCATCACGAGCGTTTCGGACATCCTGAGCGCGGCCATCCCGTTGCAGGACCGACTGGTCTCCATCACGGCCTCCATCGGCGCGGTCGCCGTCCAGGACGGTGCCACGATCGACGAGATCATCAGCGCCGCGGACGCGGCGATGTTCGACGCCAAACGCGGCCACGGACGCCTCACGCGGACCGCGCCGAGTACGAGCGGGGCGCAGTTGACCCTGGAGGAAGAGCTCCGCGGCGCATTGCGCCACGACGGGCTCCGGCTGCACTACCAGCCGATCGTCGCCCGGGACCGGTCCATCGTGCTGGCGGAAGCGCTCGTGCGGTGGCCGCACCCGGACCTCGGACCGCTGGCGCCGGACGTGATCCTGCCGGTGGCGGAGAAGGGCGGCCTGCTGCCCGAGCTGGACCGCTGGGTCCTGCGCACCGCGCTGGGCGAGGCGGCCACCTGGAAGTCGCACGACGGCCACCCCGTGGGCGTGACGGTGAACGTCTCCGGGCTGCGTCCCGAGGCCCCGGACTTCGCCGACGAGATCTCCGATGCGATCAGCGAGACCGGCATCGCGCCGGACCGGGTCGTCGTCGAGATGGTCGAGACGTCCCTGGTGGACCTGCCGTCGAAGCCGCGCAAGACGATGAGCGACCTGGCCCGAACCGGGGTGCGGTTCGCCATGGACGACTTCGGCACGGGCTATTCCTCGCTCGCCCGCCTCAAGGACCTGCCCACCCAGATCGTCAAACTCGACCGGCGCTTCGTCACCGGGATGGGGACCGATCCGGCCGACCTCGGGATCGTCCGCGCCGTGGTCGAACTCGCCCGGGCCATGCGACGGACCTGCATCGCCGAAGGCGTCGAGAACATCACTCAACACCGCCTGCTCGAAGGCCTCGGCGTCGACGCTTGCCAGGGTTTTCTGTTCGCGCGCCCCCTGCCGGCGCCGGAGTTCCGGGCGTTCATCGGCGCACCCGGCCCCCGCTGACGGTGGTGCCGATCCGGTGTTCGTGATCGCTACGCCTCGGTTTCGGGGCGTGCTCTGAGGTCGCCGGAGGTGTGCAGGTCCGCGCTCTCGATCGCCGTCCAGTACCGGATGGCGTCCGTGACGGCCACCTCCAACTGATCGCTCAGCCTGGCCAGGTGGGTGCCGGCGACCTTCAGCTTGTCGCCGGGGTGATCGCTGGTCTTGGCCCGTTCCAGCTCGCGTTCGTCGAAGCGCCCCACCTGTTCGGCCAGCACCGAGCTCAACTGGCTGAGCTGGGCGATCGTCGACACGATCGCCGAGCCGAAGGCGTGGAGCTCCCGCAGGGACGGTTGCGGGGTCCTGGCCTGCCGGCTCACGGCCATCCCCACGGCGTCGCGGCCGCGGTGCAGCGCTTCCAAGGGGTGTTCGTAGTCGGGCATGGCGAGTGCCTCCTCTGCTCGGAAGGCCCGGTAACGCTGAAGTACCCGGTGCCGCTGCCCGGCTCCCGCGATGGTGGAGAGCAACTCGTCGGGCGGCGGTTGTTTCGGAACCGCCCTGCCCCGGGAAAGGCAAGGGTGGTGCCGGAGGGGGAGGTGACATGTCGTCGGCCGGGCGAGGCAGCAACCGGGCGATCACGGTGGGTGTGGTCGCCGACCCCGGCGTGCCCACGGAGATCGCGCACCGGATCGCCGACGGGCTCCCGGGCGAGTTCTGCGCGCGAGTCGATCGCGACCTCGACTGGTCCGTGGAGGTCCGGTCCGAGGCGCTGTCGCTGAGCGAGGACGGCCGGATCGACATCGCGGGCAAGGCGCAGGAGAAGAAGTCGTCGGAGGGCTGGGACCTGCTGGTCTGCTTGACCGATCTGCCCCGGCGCGACGCCACACAGCCCGTGGTGGCCGAGGTCGACACCGATCACGGGGTCGGCCTGGCATCGCTGCCGGCGATCGGCTGGATCCGGCTGCGCCCGTACGTCCGGGACGTCGTCGTGCACCTGGTGGGGTTGCTCGCGCGGGAAACGCTGAAGCTCACGGATTCCCGTCCGGCAGGCGGGCACCACCACGCGCGGAGGTGGGGCTGGCCCGGTTCGCAGATCCGCCAGGTCCCCGCCGGGAACGACCACGCCGACGTGACCTTGGTGCTGCCCGGGGCGCGCGGCCGGCTGCGCCTCCTCTTCGGGATGGTGCGCGACAACCGGCCGTGGCGGTTGGTCCCGGAGCTTTCGCGGGCGATCGCGGCCGCCACCGCGACCGCCGCGTTCGGCATCTTCTTCCCGACCATCTGGTCGCTGGCGGACAACCTCAGCGCCGTCCGCCTGGTCGTGATCAACCTGGTCGCGGTCTTCGCCATGGTCACGTGGATCACGCTGCACAACAGCCTGTGGGAAAGGCCGCGCGACAGCGAGGACCGCAACAAGGTCGTGCTGTACAACGCGGCCACGCTGATCACCCTGACCATCGGGGTGGCCTGCATGTACGCCCTGCTGTTCGTCATCACCCTGATCGGGTCCACCGCCGTGATCAGCGTGGACTACCTGGGGAAGCAGTTGGGGCATGCGGCGACGTTCATCGACTACGCCAGCCTGTCCTGGCTGGCGAGTTCCATGGGCACGGTGGCGGGTGCGCTGGGGTCCAGCCTCGAAACGGAGTCGGCCGTCCGGCGGGCGACCTACAGCCGGCGGGAACGCGAACGCCGCGCCCGACGCCGCAGGGAATCGCGCGAGGAGCAGGGCTAGCGGTCGTGCCGGGGGGGATTCCCAGCCTTGGCCGGGAAGTGTTCCTGCTCCGGAGAAGTCGGCGCCGCACCAGGATCGGAGCATCGCGATCGGAAGGGGTAGGAGATGAAGAACTCGCTTGTCCGGCACGGGAAGATCGGCCCGCTGAGCTGGCATCGCGGACGACGTGGTGCGACGACGTGGTCCCTGCGGCTGGGGCCCTGGTCGTGGACCGGCAGCAGGTCGTCCCACCGGAGTTCCCGGCGTTCCCGGTGGAAGGCCGGGCGCTGAGTGGCATCAACGCCCGCGCCAAGCATGATTCGCGGGAGGCCCGCACGGCTGCGACGTCTTCCAACCGGGCCCGCCGCCGGCTGGACTAGGCCGGGGCGATACCGGTTACCCAATGGGCGGCAGCCTGCCGATGTCGAACGGGAAGTGAGGTCGGACGGGAGGATCGGTGATGGACACGATGAGCCTCGCGGCAGACGGATTGGTCGGCTACGCCACCTCCGTGGCGGAAGATCTCGGCGTCGACGTCTTCGAGATCGACATCAACCTCGACGTCGATCTCGCGACCGTGATCATCCTCGTTGACTCCCAAGTACCGGTGTTCGAGGAGTTCCCGCTCCTGCTGACCTGGGACGAGGTGAGCGGATGGGCGCTGCGGATCGACACCGACGGCTGCGGCGGGACCGCGACGCTGGAGTTCTTGGGCGAGGACATCCTGCCGGACTCCGCGTCGGTGCGGCGGTTCCTCTGGGAGGCGGTCCGCGGGAACTGCCCCGGCGTGCTCGCCTCACCCGCGTTCCGGCTGCCGAACGCGTGTGACGACCTGGAGCAACGACTCGCTCGGTTCTGCAACTGACGATGGCGGCGGCCGGAATCCAATGTGGCCTGTCGAGGTGCCCGGAAGCTTTTCTTCGTGCCGTCCGCGGCCGCGGTTGACCCGGGAAGCGAGCAATCCCCGCCCGGCGGTCGCCTAGGTCCGGAGCCGGGACTGCGCCGACCGCACCGCGCTCATGACGTGGCGGCGCCGCTCATCGGCCGACCGCTCGACCGCATCGGGGTCGGGCGCGAGTCGACCGGCCACCACGATGCCGTAGACGGCGTGGTCGAGCGCGATGACGAGACGGCCGAGCAGCCTCCGGTGGGTCGGGCGCACGGCCAGCAACGGCGCGATGACGGCCTCGAACCCCAGCCAGATGACCAGGCCGTACGCGGGGCCGAACCAGGGGAGCGATCTGAACTTCCGCGGCAGGACGTTGTACCCGAGCCCGGCCATTGCGCCGTAGGACCAGTGCGCGGCTTCGGTGAGCGCCGTGCGGTGTCCCACGGGCAGCTGCTGGACGGACTCCGGCGCATGCTTGCCGACTATCGCTTCCGGAGGCGTTTCCTCGACGAGGCCGACATTCCCGGTGAGGGTCCGGATGCCGGTCATCGCCATGGCACCGACGAGTCCCCGCGCCCCGGCGCGGACCAGATCGCGGGTCTTCGAGTGCTGGGAACGTGACACCGGGCCACCTCACAAGATCTGTCCTGCCGGGCGGAACACCCACCGGCTACCCACCGGAACGGACCTCAACCGCACGTGGTCGTGGTGCTCAGGGGCGTTGACCTACGCCCGTGGCGAGCTCGTGCAGGCGGCCTCCCGGGACGCGCGGCGCGAGAGGCGGGGTTCTGCCGCCTCCGGCTTCCCGCAAGCCGTGGAGGAACCCTTCGACGGCGTCCGTGGAGCTGTACCGCGGGGACCAGCCGAGTTCGTCCCTGGCCCGCGACACATCCATGACGGGAAGCCGCAGGAAGGCGTCGAACAGGCCAGGCGACGCGGGGACGAGGTGCAGGTGCCAAGCTGCGGAGAGGACTCCCTTGGCGATGCTGGGTGGAACACCCACCGTCGGCTTGCCGAAGAGCTCGCCCAGCACGCCGGTGTCGATCAGCGGATCCGCGGCGATGTTGAACGCTCCGGCGCCGGTGGAAAGCGCGGCAAGCCGGTACGCCTCGCCGACATCATTGCTGTGCACCGCTTGGAAGCGCATGCCGCCCGGAATCGGCAGGGCCGGCAACAGGTCTGGCCTAACGAGCCGGTTGATCAGCATCGGCCCCAGGAAGAGCCGTCGTTGCTGGGATGCCGATTCCGGTTTGAAGCAGAACGCGGTCCGCATCCGGACGACCCGGATGTCCTGGTGCTGCAGTTCGAAGGCATCGAGATACCGCTCCAGGTACGCCTTCTCCCCGCTGTACGCCGCGGCAGGCCATCCGTGGGTCGGCCACGACTCGTCGATCGGCCGCGCGTCCGGCCCCGGGCTGTAGGCGGCGATCGACGACGCGTGCACCAGGCTCGGGACGCCGGCCGCCGCGACGGCGTCGAAGACCCGGATGCCGCCGAGCACGTTGTTGCGCCAGGTCGTGATCGGGTCGTGGGTCGGCTGGAACAACCAGGCGAGGTGGATCACCACGTCGGCCGAGGCGAAGCGCGCCACCAGATCATCTTCGGTGACATCCGTGCGTTCCCAGCGCACCTTCGAGCTGGTGACGGGTGGCTCTCGCCGTGACAGCGCGATGATGGTGCCGACCGCGGGGTCCCGGTCGAGTGCGTCGACCACGCTGGTTCCAATGTTTCCGGTCGCCCCAACGACGACAACGCGCTGGGGGCTCTCGGGCGCATTCATCGTTGGTCTCCTCCTTGGCCCGGTGCTGTTCCCGCCGCATTCACGGCTTCCCCTCGTGGGAAGCGGAAGCGACGACAACTCCGGCTACCCGGCGAAATTCCCGGATAACCTGCGCGCCTTCCTGCGTGATCAAGAACTGGACGACGACGGTGTGCCTCGACTGGCCATCGCGCGGTCGAAGAACCGGTCCTGCCGCCGTCCACGTCGTGAACGCTCGGCCACCGGCTGTCGCCAGCGCTACACCTCGACCTGGTCGCTCAAGCGAGCTCTTCGTCTGCGTGACCTTCCCCAGCCGCCGAGTAGAAGGCGTTCAAGCCCATGCGCAGGGCATTGCGGTTCCGCGCGCTCATCTGCTGGAGCACTGCGGCGAGGTCGGCTTTCCGAGCACGCCGGAAGCGCTGCATGAAACGGCGTCCGTCAGGGGAGAGCTGCAGGACGATCTCACGACGGTCGATGGCGCTGTTTCGACGTACGAGCAGCCCGGCTGCCTGAAGGCGATCGCACAAGCGACTGGTGACGGAGGGGATCGAGCCGAGCTCGTCGGAGAGCCCGGCGAGGTTGAGCGAAGAGTGACGATCCACCACGATCAGGGCGCGCAGTTGCGGTGCCGAAACCTTCGGCCGGACGCGTTCCGCACTGCGTCCCCAGACCACGACGAGCGCCCGGGCCGCAGTCTCGATCTCGTCGAGGAGATCGGCTGGTGGTGGATCGGGTCGACGCACCGGGATCGTCTCCCTTGCTTCAGCACACGATCACTCAGGTGAGGTATCCATTGTCTCACGCGAAGGACCGGGAGCGTCCCGTGCGATGACTTGCCGGAAGATTCGTTGCCGGTGAGCAAGGTGTTCGGATTCGTTCCACGAGGCCCGCGGGATCAAGGACCGGTGCTGGTCCTGAATGGACGATCGTCAGCCCGGCTTTCTCAATGGCCGCATTCTGAAAGCGTCTTTTGCTGCAGTTGCGCGTCGTTGCTCTGATGCTGGCGATCCTCGTGTGACTGTCGTGCTCCCTGCGCCTTCGCGTTGGTGTTGGGGCAGTGCGCGTTCGTGGCTGCCGGGACGGGAACGGGTTGTCAATGTTGCTGGCGAGCATCGGATTTCGGCATGTCTGCACGTTCTGCCGTGACCACCAACGGCGGGCGCTCCTCGGGCGAGACATCCTCCAGGCGGCCGTCAGCGAGGATCTTCGCCGCTGCCCCAACGATGTCTGCGATCACATGCAGGCCCCCACGGATGCACGCTGCCGCGTTCGAGGTTCGGATCAATGTGCCTACGTCGACCAGGCTTCGGCTCACCCAGGGCGCGTTGATCTGGGCGACCAGGACGATTTGAACGGTCTCGTACTCATGAGCATGCTCAGAGTCGTGCGTGCTTGACATGATCTGCCGCCTCCGAGTCCTGGCGCTGCCGGATCGTGCGAGCGATTCCACCGTGGGCATACCCCTGGGAAAGCGACCATATCGGAGCGGCAGGAGAAACTTTCCGCATGCGGGGTTGGGCGCATACTGGTGGCGAGCGTGGTGTCCGTGACGTGCCGGACACCGCGAGGCGCTAATGGTCAAGGACGATGTCCGAAGGGCATCGACGTCCTTGGAGGAGGGGTGCAGCGCCATGACGTGGTTTCCTCGCCTGCTCGGCATCGGAACGGCCGCGGCCGGCGCAGTCGTCGTGCTACGTCCGGAGACCCTCGCGAACGCCTGTGGGATGGGTGATTCGGACGGGAACGTCGCGCCGACCACCGCGGTTCTTTGCCGTGGCATCGGTGTACGAGACGTGCTTTCCGGGTTGGCGATGACCTTTGCGCCGAGTCCGGACACGCTGCGACTGGCGGTCGTGGCCCGTGCGACGGCCGACTTCGGTGACGCGGCGGTCCTGGATCTTCTGCCCGGCGATTCGGAGACGCGGAGCATCGTGGCGACGTTGGCGGCCGGCCGCGGTGTGCTGTGCGCGCTGAGCGGCCTGACCATCCGTTCGGACGCAGCGGACGAAGAAGTCGTGAAGCCGGCTGACGACCAGCAGGCCTGCGGGTGGAGAAGGGGGCACCGAGAGGGGCGCACGACCGCCCGGATGTCTCCCCTGCGGCGCTGGGTGAGCGAGATCGTCGAGGAGGAGCTTCGAGAGTCGGACGTGGCCGACTGACCTCGCTCGGCGTTCGCGCTGGAAGCTGTTCATGGAATTGGAAAATCACGTTTCGCGTGCCGTGGAAAGTGATCTCGGATGCTTTGGCGTGGTGCTCGATCTTGTTCTCGTGGCAAGCCCGGTCGATCACGAAGTTGTCCCGTGGCAAAGGGTTTGGGCGACTAGTAGGAGGGTAGCCACTCAAGATAATCGCCGTAGCGGCTCAGCAATAGGTGGGCTCATCAGCTCGCACGAGCCGTTTGCGTTTGAGGGCGGCCGGCCCGCCGGAGACGCCCGCAGGAGGTTGATCATGAAATCTGGACCTCAGATCGCGCTCGCGGTCGCGATCGGCTACGTCCTCGGGCGCAGCCGGAAGATGAAGCTCGCGATCGCGACCGCCGGGGTGATGGCAGGGCGGCGCCTCGGGGTCAATCCCAAGGATCTCCTCGCGCAGGGGGGCAAAATGATCGCAGGGTCCCCCGAGTTGAAGAAGTTGACGGGTGAGGCGCGTGAGCGCCTGATGGATGCGGCGAAATCCGCTGCGATCGCGGCGGCGACGAGCAAGATCGACTCGATCGGCGACAACCTGACCAAGCGGGCCGCCGGTTTGCGGACTCCCAACATCGGGGAACAGGCGTCTGGTCTCGGTGAGCAAGCCGCTGGACTCGGCAAGCGAGCTTCTGGACTCGGCAAGCGGGCCGCCGGGGAAACTCCGGAGGAAGACGTGGACGAGGGTGAAACGGCGGCCGAGGAGCAGGAGGAAGAGCGGGCTGCGGTGCCGTCACCGCGACATGCCCGCAGCCGGACGGATGAACGTTCGGCATCGACTCGCGGGAGCACGCGTCGTTCCGACTCGAGTGGCAGGAGAGGCACGGCGCACAAGGAACCCGAGTCACGGTCGAAGACCACCGAGCGCGCCAGGTCGACGGCCAGTGGTGGGGCATCGGCAAAGGCCGCGGGCCAATCGAGTGGCCGGGCCGGGAGCAGAACCGGCTCTGGAACGTCGGCTCAGCGCGAGCCGGGAACGAGTTCCAAGTCGTCCACCACCAAGAAGTCGTCTTGAGCGTGGCTGAGGTGATGACCATGGCGGAGCAGCCCGATGGGCGTCGTTCCGGTGCTGGTGGGTTGTTGAGCGAGCTGCCGCTCGAACCGTTGAAAGCGGGGCTCCAGGATTTGTTGACCGCAGCCGGGGAGCGGGCGGCTGGTTTCGTCAGCGACAGGGTCGAGGACATGACCGAAAGGCTTGTGGAGTCGGCCGAAAACGGTGGTGCCGGGTTGATGGCCGCATTGACGGGGGGTAAGGAGTTGGCTGCGGGAGGGGCCCCGGTCAAGTCGGCGCTGAAGGCCGGCTTCTCCGGATTGAAGGAGAAAGCAAAAGAGACGCTGGGCATGGGTGGAGGCAAAGGGGGGAAGAAGGGCAAGGCCAAGGTCGTCAACATCATCGAGCACAATGATGTGGGATTGCCGCTTCGCGTTGTGTACGACCAGTGGACCAGGTTTGAAGATTTTCCCGACATGACGAAGAAAGTCCTCAGCGTGGACCAGGAATCCGACGAGAAGATCAACTGGAAGGCGCAGATCTTCCTGTCGAAGCGAAGCTGGGAAGCCACCATCGTCGAACAGGTTCCCGACGACAGGATCATCTGGACTTCGAAAGGCGCGAAGGGGAGCGTGGATGGATCGGTCACGTTCCACGAGCTCGCGCCGAACATGACGCGAATTCTGCTTGTCCTCGAATACTATCCGCAAGGATTCTTCGAGAAGACGGCGTACATGTGGCGTGCGCAAGGGCGGCGTGTGCGAGCGGACTTCAAGTACATCAAACGGCACATGATGACGCGGACGATCCTGGAACAGGACAAGATCGAAGGATGGCGCGGCGAGATCCGCGACAGGGAGGTCGTCCGGACTCACGAGGACGCCCTGCGCGAGGAGGAGGAAGGGTACGGCCGCGAACCCGCCGAGGAAGAAGAGGAATACGAAGGCGAGCGCGGCGAAGTTTACGAGGAGCCCGAAGAGGAAGAGGGCGAAGAAGAAGGTTACGAGGAAGACGAGGCCGAGCGGGGCGAGGACTACGGCGAAGCGGACGAAGAGGAAGAAGGGTACGAGGACGAAGAGGAGTACGGAGACGAGGACCAGGAGTACCGGGAAGGCGAGGAGGGCGACGAAGAAGAGGAGGAGGAACGCGGAGGGCGTCGAAGTGAACGTGTGACATCCAGCCGGAGAAGGTGATCGCATGACCGTCGCGAGCATGCAAGGCGGCGGCGGGTCCCCGGTGCAGCGGGGAACTGGAGGGACTCTTGCCGACGTAGTCGAGCTCATCCTCGACAAGGGGCTGGTCATCGACGTGTTCGTGCGCGTCTCGCTGGTGGGGATCGAGATCCTCACGGTCGATGCGCGCGTCGTGGTGGCCAGTGTGGACACCTACCTGCGCTTCGCCGAAGCGACCAACAGGCTGGACCTGGACCAGAAGGGCGGCAAGGACCTTCCAGAGCTCATGCAGGGCGTGACGGAGAGCGGTGCGAAAGGCAAGACCAAGGGAATGATCGACGCGGCCAAGGACAAGTTCGACGAGTTCCGCGGTGCCGACGAGGAAGCCAAGCGGGAGAAGCAGCCCGTACGGCGCAGGGAACCACGCAGTCGGGAGCGTGAGTGATGGCCACACGCGCAGAACGAGGCGAACAGGTCCAATCAGGACACGAAGACGACGTCGATCGCGGCGTGTACGTGTACGGGATCGTCGGCCACCGGGAGGGGCTTCCGGACGATCTGCCCTCGGTTGGAGATGGCAAGGAAGAGGTGGACCTGGCCTCGTACGGCAAGCTCTCCGCCCTGGTCAGCGAGGTGCAGCTCACTCGTCCGCTCGGGACGCGCGAGGATTTGCTCGCGCATGAACGAGTACTCGACACGCTCGCGGCGGAGGCGACGGTGATACCGATGCGCTTCGGATCCGTCGTGAGAACCAGGGAAGCCGTCGTCGACGAGCTCTTGGCGCCCCATCAGGGGCATTTCGAGGAATTGCTCGCAGAGCTCGCCGGGCTGGTGCAGTTCACCGTTCGCGGCCGGTACGCGAACAACGCGCACCTCCGTGAAATCGTTTCCGAAGAGCCCGAGATCCGGGAACTCCGCGCGGCCCTTCAAGGGCTGCCCGAGGATGCGGGCTACGCCGAGCGCTTGAGGCTGGGCGAGCTGGTCAACAACGCGGTGGTCAGGAAACGTGAAGTCGATACCGAGACGCTGATCAGCTCTCTCGAGAAGTCCTCCGCTGCTTCCGCTTCACATGCGGTCGCGGGTGAGGACGACGCCATGCACGTCGCGTTCCTCGTTGATCGCGAGGTGGTGGCGCAGTTCGAGCAAGCAGTGGACGATCTCGGACGGCAGTGGGATGGGCGCGTCAACTTGCGGTTGATCGGGCCTCTCGCTCCCTACGACTTCCTTCCGGAGACCTGACATGGGGCTCATCACCGGACTGCTCACGCTTCCGCTGGCACCGGTCCGAGGTGCCGTCTGGGTGGCTGAGCAGATCAAGCAGCACGCGGAGCAGCAGTACTACGACCCCGCCTTGATCCAGCGCCAGATAGCCGACGTCGACGACGCGCACGCCGCCGGCGAGCTGACCGATCACGAGCGCGACGAGCTGCAAGCGGACCTGCTGGCCAGGCTGTTCGAAGCGCAACGCCGACGTGACGCCGGGGAGATGTGAATCCGGTGGCCACCACGCGGGACGACGACGCCAGGGACCGCGAGCCACCTGCCGATCGCCCTCGGCGACCTCGGCCGCGGCAAACGGGATCGAAGGCGTCGGCGCAACGCGACGATCGTGCCGAGAAGGACCGCAAGCCGCCGCGAGTGCGTCGGGAACCGGAAGGTGAAGAGGACAGGCGAGGTAGTGATGACGGGGGACGTCCGCTCAAGGCCGCCGAGGCCGCGCAGCTGGCCGTCCGCCAGGTGCACGAACTGACGGGCAGGCAGCCAGAGGGTGTCACCTCGCTGGAGCGCGCGGAAAACGGCTGGCGCGTGAGCGTCGAGGTGGTCGAGAGCCACCGGGTTCCGGACACGGCGGACATCCTGGCGGTGTACGAAGCGGAGCTGGACCAGGACGGCGACCTCCTTTCCTACCGGCGGGTCGATCGATACTCCAGGGGACGAGGCGACGAACGATGAACGGATACGATCGCGAGGAGCGGATGACGGCGCCGGAGGTTCGAGGCGGCGGGGCGCGGGCACCCGCCTGGTACGGACAGCGCGGGGCACCACCTGCGAGACAGGAGTCCGCGAACCTCGCGGACATCCTCGAACGCGTCTTGGACAAGGGAATCGTCATCGCCGGCGACATCCAGGTGAACCTGCTCGACATCGAGCTTCTCACCATCAAACTCCGGCTCGTGGTCGCCTCGGTGGAACGCGCCCGCGAGATGGGGATCGATTGGTGGGAGCACGACCCCACGCTCTCGTCCGGCCACCGCGATCTGGTCGAGGAGAACCGGCAGCTGCGCTCTCAGGTCCGGGAGCTGGAGTCCGAACGCGGCACACCGCAGGGCGCGATAGAGCAAGGAGAAGACGAACAACGCCGTGAGCGTCGTCGAAGCGCACCTCCTCGGCGCGCCCCTGAGGAGCAGGACCGTGGCTGAAACCCTGTCCTACGTTTACGCGATCTCCCGGAAGGACGCCGACTTGCAGCCCGGCGCCGCGGGGATCGCCGGGTCGGAAGTCCGGCTGGTCAGCTCTGGCGAGTTGACAGCGTTGGTCAGCACGGTGCCCGCTGAGGAGTTCGGCGAGCAAGGGCTGCGGAAGAACTTGGAAGACCTGCGCTGGCTGGAAAGCACGGTGCGCGAGCACAATCGCGTCGTCGACGCAGCAGCTGCCACCTCGACCGTCGCGCCACTGGCGTTGGCCACGGTCTACTACAACGACGCTCGGGTCCAGGCCGCGTTGACCGAACAAGCGCCCATGTTCCTCGACGTCCTGGCGCTGATAGCCGGCCGCACGGAGTGGGGGGTCAAGGCGTACGCGGACCTCGTCAAGAGCACGTCCGGGGAACCTGCCGAGCCGGAGACCGGCGAGGGCGAGCGCCCGGGACAGGCTTATCTCCGCAAGATCCGGGCGCAGCGGAAGGGGCGGGCCGAGGCAGAGCATGAAGCAGTGGAGCGAGCAAGCGAGATCCACGATGCCTTGAGCAAGCTCGCGCACGCGAACCGCGTGCACCCGCCGCAGAATCGCGACCTCGCGGCCTATCGAGGCTTGATGGTGCTCAACGGCGCCTACCTGGTCGACGACTCGCGGACCGAGGAGTTCACCTCCGCGATCGATGACATAGCGAGCGGAAGCTCCCTGCAGATCGAGCTCACGGGACCTTGGGCACCGTACTCGTTCGCGGTGGTATCCGCGGAGAAACGGTGAGCGGGGCGATGACGACAGGACACGACGTCAGCACGCGAACTGTCCGGGACGCTCGGGAGATCGCGCTCGTCGACCTTCTCGACCGGCTGTTGGCCGGCGGGGTGGTGATCACCGGTGATGTGACCATTTCCCTGGCCGGGGTGGACTTGGTGCGGGTCTCGCTGCGGGCGATCATCACATCGATCCAGGAGAGCACGATGAACGTCGACTCCTGGGAGCGGGGCAGCGATGGGTGAGCCGTCCGGAGAACGGCGGGTCGGCCGGTCGGGAAGACTGCAGCACCGCATCGAAACCGATGCGGAGTCGGTCCAACGCGATCTGGTCCGGCTCGTGCTGACCATCGTCGAGTTGCTGCGCCAGCTCATGGAACGCCAGGCCTTGCGCCGGGTCGACCAAGGCACGCTCGATGATGAGCAGATCGAAGAGCTGGGTCTGGCCCTCATGAAGCTGGAACAGGCGATGACGGAACTGCGCGATCGATTCGGACTCTCCACCGACGATCTCAACCTCGACCTCGGGCCGCTCGGCCCGCTGCTGCCGCGGGACGACCAGTGATGGTCACCTGCCCTCGTCGTCGCTTCCGGAGCTGTGAGCGTCGTGGGCCCTTCGCCGCAGCGCGTTCTTGCGGACACCACGACGTGGGCCGCACACCAGCGGAGGTGCGCGGCCCACGAAACATGTGGCTATCCGTCTTGGCCGGGTTTCTTGTCTTTGTGCCCGGTGACGGCATCCTTCACCTTGTCCGCCGCCTGCTTCAGAGCACTCGTGGTCTGTTCGCCCTTGCCCTCGGCTTCTTTCTCCTTGTCGCCGGTGGCTTGACCGAGCTTCTCCTTCGCCTTGCCGGCAATTTCTTCGGCCTTGTGCTTGGCTTCGTCGCCGATGCCCATGTCATGCTCCCTTGGTACGGCTGCTCGAGACTCCGCTCGCCTCCGCGTGAAGCTCAGCCCGAAGGTCTGCGAAGTCGCTCCATGCATACCCGCGACGCGTTGGCCGTACACCTGAAGGTACTTGTTTCAGTGTGACGTGTGGCACTGCTGTTGTATGCGGATTGCTGCGAGGCTGGAAGTAGGCCATAGGCCGCCGCTCGACGACCTATTCGGAGCTCGTCCATTGCCCGGACAGGCCGACGATTCCCGTTGTGCTGTTTCGGGTACCCGATGGGTAACTCAGGGTTCGGTGATGGCCGTGATTCGGATAAAGGTGGCACTGGCGAAGCTCGTCAGGATCTTGCTCGGCTGGTGGGGTTGGGTGAAACCGGCTTTGCGCCGCCTCGGCCGGAAAGCATTCCGACGGCTTCGAACCTTGTCCGCGACACTCGCGGGCGCTTTCCGAAAGCTTTCGCGGGCGGTGCCAGATGTGGTGCGCGGGCGGAGGTTCGGATTCTCCGGGCGCGCCAAGAAAGCGAGAAGCGCTTCCGGGCGTCGTTCCACACGCGGAAGGGACTCGGGTAGGACAGGTGCTAGGCACAGGAAGCGGATGAAACTTCGGGGCGGCAAGAGATAGTCGCGTGTTCGCCTCCGATCGGCCCGAGAAATCCAGGTCGGAGGCGATTCTGGAAAACGGGGTTGATGTGAGCGAAGCGAGCGCCCCTCCCGGGCGGCGAGGGAAACGGCCCGGGGAAGTCATCGGCGGTCGAAGTGGGCGGGATGAGTCCCGATCGCAACAAGATCTCGCACCGTCCGGGCGAGCCCGCAGGTTGCCGGCGTTGGCGGCGGCGGAGTCGACCGCCGGAGACGTGGCCGATCGCAGCGGTGCGCCCGCTGAGGTGGCAGTTGCGCTGGGGCGGTTGGAAAGCAGTCTCCGGCGCCTCGTCGACGCCGCGGTCGAAGTCTGCGCACAGCTCATCTCGACGAAGGTCGAGAGAGTCGTCGGCAAACTCGCCGAACGCGCGGACAAGTCCGGGGCGGTACCGGGGGCTGCGCTTCGGGCGGTGCGGGCAGCGATCCTCGGGAAGAGCCCGGTCTGGGAGGCGATCAAGGGCGCGATAGCCGGCATGAGCTGGCAGACCAAACTCATCTTGGTGGCCGGGATGATCTTGTTTCCCATCCTGCTGGTCGTGTTGGGCGTGGTCCTCCTGCTGGTGCTGATCGTGCGTGCCGTTGTGGTGGCGTTCCGCGCGGCAACGCAGCGAGGTTGAGGCACCGCTTGATCGTGCCTCACTGGATCGAGCGATGCTTGAAGGTATGAACTCGCGAATGGCGTCCGGCTCCCTGCGGCAGAAGAATGGGTTGCAACCGTTGGCATGTGTGGTGGCATCGCTGATTTGGAGCTCGAGACATGTTGAAGATCAAGGCCTATCCGGCCACGCTCCTTGGCTATTTGCTGCGCTTCTGGGACATGGCCAAGATCGCATTGCGCCTCGTTCGAAAGGTCGTCCAGGACGTGCTTGAACCCCGTGCGTCGAGGCGTCACGGCAAACGCAGGTTCTTTCGGAGGTCCAAGGTCCGCGAGCGGCGGATGATGCTTTTGCGGCGCACGAGCATGGTGGCGGCGGGGAGCGCGGCAGCGGCTGCCATGGCGTACGTCGTTTACCGCATGGTGCGGTCGTCGAAGGAACCGGAGGAACGCGCGCTCGGGCGGGAGGAAGCCCCCGAGGAAGCCGAAGCATCGACTGACGAGGGTGCTCGGCCGGCTGAGGAGACGTTCCCACCCGAGGACGCCATCCCGGCAGCCAGGGCAGCCGAAACGACCAGTACCGGGAAGCGGGGTCGAGGCACGAGGCGACTGGCCCGGCTTCGTGGTTCCCGCTGACGGCCAGGAGCCACGCGCTCGAACAGTGCTACTTCTCGACGACGGTGACCCTGGCTGTTTCTCGTGGCGGAGCTTGTTCGGGTAGTTCCACGCTCCCGCCTTGGTGAGCGCGGGTTTCGCGAATCATGTCGCGGATCTCGCTCAAGAGCAGGGCTTGAGCCATCGTCGCCCAGTACAGCGCTTCATCCTTGGGCTTGATCTGTTCGGCGGCCGCTCGTGCCCGGGCAAGAGCTCGGTCCGGATCGGTGACGATCTTGCTGGTCTTGTTGTCCTTGGCCATGACCACGCAATACCCGCGGCCGCGATCATCAACACCGCGGCGCGCCGTGGTCGTGATCGTGAAGCCGAGGGGGCCAGCCGGCGAAACGAGGAGGGGAGGCGGTGGTGATGGCCAAGGAAGAGACCGGGAAGCGGAGTCGAGAGGACGTCAGCACGGAAGGGAGCTGGGCGACCACGTCGGGACGAGCCAGAGAGGCTGCACCGACGGCCGAGGTCGCCGAGACCGAGCACGGCCGCACGACGATCGCCGCTGGGGTGGTGCAGAAGATCGCTGCAGTCGCCACTCGCGAAGTCTCGGGAGTGGCGGCACTCGGTGGGGGAGCGGCCCGGGCATTCGGCGCGATCCGGGAACGGATCCCTGGCTCGAGCGCTTCGCAAACGTCGGGGGTGGCGGTGGAGGTCGGGGAGAAGCAGGCCGCCATCGACCTGGACATCACCGTGGAGTACGGGGCCGCGCTGGTGGACCTGGCGCGGGCGGTGCGTCGCAACATCATCACCGCGGTGGAGCGGATGACCGGACTGGAGGTCGTGGAGGTCAACATCGCAGTCACCGACATCCGCCTGCCCGGTGAGGAGAAAGCCCCCGCGCCCACCCGTGTCGAGTGACGATCTCCGTCGGGCCGGGAGCGCAGAGAACAGAGGCTGAGGACCACTCGGTCGAGCTTGCTGCGGGCATTCCTCGGTCGGCCCCGCGCGTATTCCTCGGGGTGCTTGATCGCGAACTCCTCATCTGATCGGCACTGGTGTGTCCCCAGTGCACACTCCAGTACCTCTTGGCAGAGTGGTTCGGCCGACCTCGAATGGACATTGACGGGAGCGGTTCGTGTCCTGCGGTTCGTCCGCTGACCATTGACAGCTGCATGTGAGGGCTGTGTCCTGCAGTACAGGTGGGCAAGCAAATCAGCTCCTGCAGTACGGGTTCGCCGGGGTTGATACGACTTGCTGACCGTGGGTTCTGCTGGTTCCCGGCCAACGGTGTGAGGGAGGAGCGTGCCAGTGAAGGCTGCCACCGTGGTGCCCGGAAAGCCGGAGCTGTCGGCGGTCACTGAGCTGCCTGATCCCGTTCCGCAGCCGGGCGAGCTACTCGTGCGAGGACTGCTGGTGGGGTTCTGCCGCCTTGATCGTGACGTCACCGAACGCGCGCATGGTGCCTTGCCACCGGGGCAGGACCGCATGGTCCTCTTCCACGAATCCGTCGGCCAGGCGATCCACGCTCCTGCGATCAGCGGGTTCCAGGATGGCGACTACGTGGTCGGTGTCGTCCGGCGTCCGGACCCGCAGCCGTGCGAGGCGTGCGCCGCCGGGCAGTGGGACTTCTGCCTCAACGGTGAGTACACCGAACGCGGCATCCGGGGCCTGGACGGATTCGGTGCTCAGCTATGGACCGTCGAGCCCCAGTTCGCGATCAAGGTCAGTCCTGGGCTCGGCGCTCTGGGCGTGCTGACCGAGCCCGCATCGGTGGTGGCCAAGGCGTGGGAGCAGGTCGACATGATCGGTCGACGCGCCTACTTCGCTCCCCACCGCGCGCTGGTGACCAGGGCTGGACCGATCGGCCTGCTCGCCGCGCTGCTAGGCGTCCAGCGCGGCTTGGAGGTGCATGTCCTCGACCAGGTCGCCGAAGGGCCGAGACCCGATCTGGTCCGTGCGCTGGGCGCCACCTACCACACCTCGCTGGACGATCTGCGTTGCGAACCGGACGTCGTGATCGAGACGACCGGATCCGGCAGGCTGGTGTTCGAGGTTCTGCAGCACACCGCGCGCAACGCCATCACCGTGCTGACCGGTCTCGCGGGCCACCACCGCACCATGCCCTTCCCCGCGGAGGCAGCGATCGACAACGAGTTGATGCTGGACAACGACGTCGTTGTGAGCAGCGTGAACGCCAACCTGCGCCACTACAAGCAGGCCGTGCAGGCGTTGGCCGCCGCAGATCGGAACTGGCTGGAATCGTTGATCAGCCGCCGGATCCCGTTGCGCAACTGGACCGATGTCTTCGACACGGGACCTGACGAGGTGAAGGTCGTCGTAGACCTCCAAGCCTGACACCAGCACCCTGACGACATCCACAAAGGATCTCGTTGGCCGTCAACGGTGGGCGGCTTGCGGATCTGAACCTCGACCTCGGCCCGCTGCTGCCGCGCGGCTGACTCGCCACTGCTCAGCCGGAGTGGCTGATCGTGAGGAGCGCGACGTCGTCCGCCGGTCGTTCGGTGCCGACGAGCTTGTTCATCACCGTGGTGCACACGGCGTTCGCCGGAGCAGGGGAGACCGCCTCGCAGAGCTGCTCCAAACCGACGTCGATCGATCGGTGGCGGCGTTCGACCAGGCCGTCGGTGAAGAAGCAGACGACCCCGTCGTAGGGTAACGCGAGCACGCTGGTCCGCCGTGGGCGGCGGGTGACGCCGAGACCGACGGGGGGATCCACCGGCACCTCGGCGAGGTGGCTGCGGCAGGAGGGCGTGCCGATGACCGGCGGCAGGTGTCCGGCCATCGAGATGTGCAACGTGGCCGCGGCCGGGTCGTAGATCGAGTACGCGACGGTGGCCATGGCGTTCGGTTCGAAGTGGGTGACCTTGCGATCCAGCTTGTGGAGGACCTGCGCGGGGTCTTCCGTTTCGAGGGCGTAGGCGCGCAGGGCGCTGCGCAGCCGGCCCATGATGATCGCCGCGGCCAGGCCGCTGCCGACCACGTCCCCGATCACGATGCCGATGTGCCCGGACGGCAGGGTGAAGACGTCGTACCAATCGCCGCCGACACCCGGATCGACGCCCGACACGTACCGCGCGTCGAGGGTGACCCCCGGGACCGCGGGCAGTCGAGTGGGCAGCAGGCTGCGCTGGAGCGCCTTCGTCGCGGCGCGCTCGGCGCGCGTCGTGCTGGCGCGGATCGCCAGCGCGATGCGATCGGCGAAGAGCTGGAGCAGGTGCACGTCGCGCTCGGTGAAGCGGCGGGTGTCGTAGGTGCCGATGTAGAGCACTCCGATGATCTCGCCGCCGGCCAGCATCGGGGTGCCCATCAGCGTTTCGATCCCGTGCTCCTGGAAAACCGGGCGGAGGACCGACGGGTCTTCCTGGCTGTCCAGGATCGGCGGCCGGCGTCCGGAGGCGACCGCCTCGGCGAAGGCGGGGCCCACGTGAACTCGAACGTCCTGGCGGACCTCGTCCTCGATCCCGACGGCGGCGGTCGCGACCAGCAGCTCACCGGCGGGTTCGTAGCGCATCACCGCGGCGGTGTCGACGCCGAGCAACTTGCTGACCCGGTGCAGCATTTCACGCAGCAGGTCGTCGGATTCGAGGTGCGCCAGCGTCGTGTCGGTGACGAGCTCGATCTGCCGCAACCGCTCCTCTGCGTCGTCGGACGAGTTGACCGCGGGCCGCATGGGGACAATGGTAGCCGCGCCGATCCTTGATCATCTTTGCGTTCGGGCACGGTGACGACCACCATGGGGGCATGTCCACGTCTACCGGTTCAAGCGACCCCGCAGCACCGTTGACCGTGGTAACACGATGGTCCGATCGCGTGTTGCTGATGGAAGTCGCGGGTGAAGTCGAACTGCTCAACGCCCCGCGGGTCGAGTCGGCGATCATGAACGCCTTCGACATGCGGCCCGAGGTCCTGATCCTGGACCTCTGCGGGGTGACGTTCCTGTCCTCGGCGGGGCTCGCCGTCCTGGTCCGCGCTCGGCATCGCGCCGGAACCGACATCAAGTTCCACGTGGTCGTCGAAGGCCCGGCAACGGTGCGGCCGGTGCAGTTGACCGGCCTCGACCAGGAGATCGCTTTCTTCTCCTCCCAGGACAAGGCGATGGCCGCCGCCGCAGGCACTTGAGTTCGGCGGTCCGCGCCACGGTTGGGGCTGGAAATGATGGCTGGTGAGCCGAACGGAGGTCGTGCTATCGGTGCCGCCGGGAATGGCGGAGTGCCGGTGCCCGCGCTGCGGTACCGGATGGTTTCGGCGTCTCCGGGGGAGTTGCCCGCGCTGCGCGACGAGCTGGCGAGGTGGAGCCGCGGCGCGGGCCTCGGGAGCGACGCCGCGGAAGCGCTCGCGCTGGCGTGCTACGAGGCGATGGCGAACGTCGTCGAGCACGCCTATGCGCGCCCGGGTGCGATGGACGTGGAAGCGGTGCACTTCGCCGCGGAGCGCCGTGTGCAGGTCACGGTCACCGATCGCGGCAGCTGGGTGCCGCTGGACCGGGGTTCGGACGTCGATCGGGGCAGGGGGCTGCCGTTGATCCGCCGCCTCGCCGACGAGGCGGTGATCACGCCGGGAGATGCCGGCACGGAAGTGCGGATGAGCTGGTCAACGCCCGGCGCATGACGTCCTGCCGCAATTTCAATGGAAATCGAAGGACCGATTTCCATTGAAATTGCGGCAGACGTGTTGCTCGGGGTGGCGTGAGGGTTCCCGTGACAGCTGTGAGGCCTGTGGTCTCGCTGCCTCACGCGGCCGGGACGGGCTCTACCCGTGCACGGCAGCCAGGCGGCCACGGGGTTCCGGGTGGTCCGGCTTCGGCCTGTATCCGGATCCGGAGTTCCGGACCGGTCGAATCCCGTTGCGGTGAAAACAGATTTCGTGCGGCCAGGTGTCCCGCATACCTGGCTTCGGTGATGAGGTCCTCCCATCTCCCGTCGAGCAGAACGGCATCGCCTTGCGCTAGCGCCAGCACGGCTCTCACCGCCGTGCGGGGCACCGGAATTCGGCCATCAGGGCGACCGCTCGCTCCTCGGCGCTCGTTGAGCCCGCTGCGGCACCGAGTGGTGTGGAAGCGGGTCAGGCGGGGTAGTCAGACGGAGAAGAGTCCCGGCGGAGCGGATCTCCTGCCGGCTGCGCAGGCAGTCCTTCGTGGCGCCGAACTTCCCGTTGAACGGGGGTGTTCTCCGTGATCGTGCTCGGAGTAGTCCTCTTGCTGCTCGGCTTCTTCCTCAACATCTCGATCCTGTGGATCCTGGGCGTGGTGCTGACCGTCGTGGGCGCCGTTTTCGCCATCTCGGGCGCCAGCGGCCGCGCTATCGCCGGGCGGAAGCACTGGTTCTAGTCCCGGCGGAGCGGAGCACCTGATGCCGCGCGGGGTGGAGCGTTGACATGGCGGCTGTGCTGGTGAGCCGGAAGCAGCCATTGTGGACGAACGGCACTGCGGGCCGCTCGGCGACCACGCGCGGAGGCGTCGAGGAAGAGCGCGACCGGGAACGCGATTGACGCCGCGGCTGATCGGGTAACGCGCGTGCCGGCGTTCGGCCTCGGACGCTTGCCGTCGATGTGGTTTGTAGAGGTGCTGCGGATGATCCGGTGACGTCAGCGCACCGATCCCGCTACCCGAAGCGGGCGCGGGTTCAGGGGGCGGGCGCGACCGTGCGCTTCTCGTCCACCTCGCCGTCGAAGCCGTGGATGACCACGTCACCGCCACCGGTGCGCCGGGCTTTGTCCGCCGCCTCGGCGATGGCCCCGGCCTGGGTCCTGGTTCGCGACTCCGTCTTTCCGGTGCTCGCGTCGACGACTTTCCAGGTGCCTTCGGCGTGGTCGCGAACGACATGACGTTCTGCCATGGCGCCCTCCGGAAAATCAGGCACTGTCGACTCAGGACTACCCGGAGCGTGGTGCCCAACACCTGCGGGGCTCGCTCGGTCAGCGGTCGGTCGACCCCTCCTGCGCGCGGACGACTTCCTCCTGCAGCATCCGCGACTGCTGGCGCGTGCGGATCCGGCCCAGCGTCCAGATCGTCACGCCGTGCGCCACCGCCAGCACCAGCAGCAGGACCCCCAGCCGCGCCACCACGGTTTCCGGCGCGCTGCCGAGGTCCATCGGCACGACGGAGATCAGCGCGAGCAAACCCAGCGCTGCCAGGTGGAACACGACGACGACCAATTGGTTCACCGAATCCGCGGCGGCGGAATCGCGGGCGGTCGACTGCAGGTAAGTCGTTCCGCCGCGCCGGATCAGCTGACCGTCGGCGACCACCAGCGCGGCGCCGATGACGAGGAACACCATGAACGAACCCGCACCCGGCATCGGACTTCCCTCCACTTCCACTCGGAACGGATCGTTCACCGAGCGCTACCCGGAGCGCGATGCGCGGTAAACGACGAGCGATCGCTTGACACCGAGATGGAGCAGCACGCCCGAGTTGTGATGGCAAGCACTTCGCGGGGGCCTTCGGGATGCGGAAAACCGTTCGATCCGTAAGCTGATCTGTCTGCCCTGGGCGGGTCATCGGAGTACGCGCCTGGACTACTGCGGAGCGAGACAGTGATTTCACGTCCTGTTCGGAGTTGCGACACCTCACGGGACCTGCCGCGCGGCGGGCAGCGGGGCAACGGGTCGTCGGCGGGACGGCGCGTTCGGTGACTCTGACAGCAGCAGGTGAACAGCTCGTCCCGTCCGCATCTCCGGAAACCGCGGCCAGCGCGGTGTTCTGGTCGGACTTCGCGCCGGATCAGCGCACCCTGGTCGAGGTTCTCGACAGCACGGCGCGTCGATTCCCGGACGCCCCGGCGATCGACGACGGCACGACGGTGCTCAGCTACGGCCGGCTGACCGCCGAGATCGACGTCGTGCGGCGACGGCTCGCCGAAGCCGGCATCGGCGTCGGCGACCGGGTCGGAATCCGGATTTCCTCCGGCACCGCGGAACTCTACGTCTCGATCCTGGGCGTGCTGGCCGCCGGCGCCGCCTACGTCCCGGTGGACGCGGACGATCCCGACGAGCGCGCCGAACTCGTGTTCGGCGAAGCCGAGGTCTGCGCCGTGCTCTCCGACGGGAGCTCGTTCGCGTTGCGCCGCGAGCCGCTCGGTCGCCCGGGCGAACCGTCGCCCACCGACGACGCCTGGATCATCTTCACCTCCGGTTCGACCGGGAAGCCGAAGGGCGTGGCGGTGAGCCACTCCGCCGCGGCGGCCTTCGTCGACGCCGAAGCGGGCCTGTTCCTCACCGAGGAACCCATCGGCCCCGGGGACCGGGTGCTGGCCGGGCTGTCCGTGGCGTTCGACGCCTCGTGCGAGGAGATGTGGCTGGCCTGGCGGCACGGCGCCTGCCTGGTGCCCGCGCCGCGCGCCCTCGTGCGCACCGGTGTCGACCTCGGCCCCTGGCTGGTGGCGCGGCACATCAGCATCGTGTCGACGGTGCCGACGCTGGCCGCGTTGTGGCCCGTCGAAGCGCTGGAAGAGGTTCGGCTGCTCATCTTCGGGGGCGAGGCGTGCCCGCCGGAACTCGCCGAACGACTCGCCGTCGAAGGCCGCGAGGTCTGGAACACCTACGGGCCCACGGAAGCGACCGTCGTCGCCTGCGCCGCCCGGCTCACCGGCGAGGGGCCGGTGCGGATCGGATTGCCGTTGGCGGGCTGGCAACTCGCGGTCGTCGACGAGCGCGGTGAACCGGTTGCGATGGGCGCCACCGGCGAGCTGATCATCGGTGGCGTCGGCCTCGCCCGGTACCTGGACGCGGGCAAGGATGCCGAGAAGTTCGCGCCGCTGCCGTCGCTCGGCTGGTCCCGGGCCTACCGCAGCGGTGATGTGGTGCGGGCCGAGCCCGAGGGGCTGTTGTTCGTCGGCCGGGCCGACGAACAGGTCAAACTCGGTGGCCGCCGCATCGAACTCGGTGAGGTGGACGCGGTGCTGCAGGGCCTGCCCGGCGTTGCCGGGGCGGCCTCGGCCGTGCAGACCACCGCCGCCGGGAACCAGCTCCTCGTCGGCTACGTGGTGCCGCGTGCGGAGTCCGAGGCGACGTTCGACCACGACCACGCGGTGCGGCGGCTGCAGGAGCAGCTGCCCGCCGCGCTGGTGCCGCTGCTCGCGGTCGTGCCCGACCTGCCGACCCGCACCTCCGGGAAGGTGGATCGGGCCGCGCTGCCGTGGCCGCTGCCCACCGCCGGCGGCGATCCCGCCGCGAGGTCGGCGATGTCGCCGACCGAGGCGTGGCTCGCGGAGTGCTGGGCGGAAATCCTCGGCGTGGAGGTGACCGACCCCGCCGCGGACTTCTTCGCCACCGGCGGCGGCAGCCTCACCGCCGCCCAGCTGATCGCGCGCATCCGGATGCGCCACGCCCAGGTGTCGGTCGCCGACATCTACCAGCACCCGACGCTGGGTTCGCTGGCCGCGCACCTGGACGCGTTGGAGGCGATGACCGAGACCTCGCGGCGCGTCGTCCGCCCGACGCCGCGGCTGACCGGGCTCTGGCAGGCCCTGATCATGCTGCCGCTGCTGGCCATCGTCGGGTTGCGCTGGACGACGGTGCTGGCGGCGCTGAGCAACGTGCTGGCCTGGACCGGATCCGTGCCGTTCGCGCCGACGGTGTCGTGGTGGTGGATCGCCGCGGCGTGGCTGGTCCTGTTCAGCCCCGCGGGCCGGATCGCGTTGTCGGCCGGTGGTGCGCGACTGCTGCTCGCCGGGGTGCGCCCGGGCACCTACCCGCGCGGGGGCGGTGTCCACTTGAGACTGTGGACGGCCGAGCGGCTCGCCGGGTTCAGCGGCGCGGCGGGCGTGTCCGGTGCCTCCTGGATGACCCACTACGCGCGGGCGCTGGGCGCCAAGGTGGCCAAGGACGTCGACCTGCACTCGCCGCCGCCGGTCACCGGCATGCTCAAGGTCGGCAAGGGCGCGGCCGTCGAACCCGAGGTCGACCTCGCCGGCCACTGGGTCGACGGCGACGAGGTGCACATCGGCAAGATCCGGATCGGCGCCGGCGCGCGCGTCGGCGCCCGCACCACGCTGATCCTCGGCGCCCGGATCGGCAAGTCCGCGGAGATCGCGGCCGGCTCCACGGTGCGCGGCCCGGTGCCCGCGGGGCAGCGGTGGGCCGGATCCCCGGCCGTCCCGGTGCGCGAAGCGGGCCGCACCTGGCCGTCGAGCCGTCCGCCAAGGTCGCAGGTGTGGGCCTCGGTCTACGGGGCCACCTCGGTGCTGCTCGGGCTGCTGCCGGCGCTGGCGGCACTGCCCGGCGTCATGGTGCTCGGCCTCGCTCTCGCCAGCGCACCCGATCTCGGTTCGGCGCTGACCCGGGCGCTGCTGGCGGTGCCCCTGGCGAGCGCGTGCTACGTCGTCTCGTACGCGTTGCTGGTGCTGGTGAGCGTGCGCGCGCTGAGCATCGGGATGCGCGAGGGCTACCACCCGGTGCACGGCCGCATGGCCTGGCAGGTGTGGGCGACCGAGCGCCTGATGGACATGGCCCGCATCGGCCTGTTCCCGTTGTACGCCAGCCTGTTCACGCCGGTGTGGCTGCGGCTGCTCGGTGCCGAGGTCGGTCGCGACGTGGAAGCCTCCACCGTGCTGGCGCTGCCGAAGATGACGAAGGTCGCCGACGGCGCCTTCCTCGCCGACGACACCATGGTCGCCACCTACGAGCTCGGCGGCGGCTGGCTGCACGTGGCCCCGGCCCGCATCGGCAAGCAGGCCTTCCTCGGGAATTCGGGCATGACCGCGGCAGGGCGTTCGGTGCCCAAGCGCGGCCTGGTCGGGGTGCTGTCCTCGACGCCGCGCAAGGCCAAGAAGGGCTCGTCCTGGCTGGGCATGCCGCCGATGCCGCTGCGCCGTTCCATCGACGAGACCGACGCGAGCCGGACGTTCGCCCCGCCGCTGCGGCTGAAGATCGCTCGCGCGATGGTCGAGCTGTTCCGGTTCGTGCCGGTCGTGCTCAGCGCGGCGCTGGCGGTGCTGGTGCTGGCGGCGCTGGCGTTCCTGCACGCCGAAGGCGGGCTGTGGCTGGCCGCGTTGCTGGCCGGGCCGGTGCTGCTGGTCGCGGGCCTGCTGGCGTGCGCCGTGACGACCGCGGTGAAGTGGCTGCTGGTCGGGCGCTACCGGGCGGACGAACGCCCGCTGTGGAGCTCCTTCGTGTGGCGGACCGAGCTCGCGGACATGTTCGTGGAGGTGCTGGCCGTCCCGTGGCTGATCGGCTCGGCCGGCGGGACGCCGCTGCTGACGGCGTGGCAGCGCAGCATGGGCGCGAAGATCGGCCGCGGGGTCTGGCTGGAGACCTACTGGCTGCCCGAATCGGACCTGGTGCGGCTCGGCGACGGCGCGTCGGTCAACCGCGGTTGCGTGGTGCAGACCCACCTGTTCCATGATCGGGTCATGCGGTTGGACGAGGTGCGCCTGGACGCCGGCGCTACGCTGGGCCCGCACGGCATCGTGCTGCCCGGTGCGAGCATCGGTGCGCACACCACCATCGGCCCCGGGTCGCTGGTGACCCGGGGAGACGAGGTGCCCGCGCACTCGCGGTGGCTCGGCAACCCGATCTCGACGTGGCGTAAAGCGGGAGGACGTCGCCGGTGAACCCTGGTGCTGACCAGTCGGGTGCGCCGGCGCCCGGGGCGGATCGGTCGACGGATTCCTACCTGCCCGAGCACGGCAACGGCGGGTATCGCGTCGCGCACTACGACCTGGACCTGGAGTACCAGGTCGGCCCGAACCGGCTCGCCGGGCAGGCGACGATCTCGGCGGTGGCGACGCAGGCCCTGTCGCGGTTCAGCCTGGACTTGGCCGACCTGCGGGTTCGCCGGGTGCTCGTGGACGGCCGTCCCGCCAAGTTCACGCACGGCGGCGGGAAGCTCCGGATCAAACCGGCGCGCCCCGTCGCAGCGGCGGCGGAATTCCGGGTGGACGTCCGGTATTCGGGCAATCCGCAGCCGATTTCCGGCCGGTGGGGCGAGATCGGGTGGGACGAGCTGACCGATGGCTCCCTGGTCGCCGGCCAGCCGATCGGCGCGCCGTCGTGGTTTCCCTGCAACGATCACCTCGCGGACAAGGCGGGCTACCGGATCTCGTTCACGACGGCCTCGCCGTACTCGGTGCAGGTGACCGGGAACCTGGTGTCGCGGCAACGCCGCGGCAGCACCACGACCTGGGTCTACGAGCGGCCGGAACCGACCGCGACGTACCTGATGAGCATCCAGGTCGGCCTGTACACCGAGGTGGAGCTCGCCAGCGGCCCGGTGCCGCAGCGGGCGGCGATCCCCGCGCGGCTGAGCGACCGCTTCGCCGCGGACTTCGCGCGGCACGGCCAGATCATGGACGTGCTGCAGCGGTTGTTCGGGCCGTACCCGTTCGGCGAGTACGTCGTCGTGGTCACCGACGACGACCTGGACGAGCCGGTCGAGGCGCAGGGCATGTCGGTCTTCGGTGCGGGCCACCTGGACGGCCGGCGCACGAACGAGCGGCTCGTCGTGCACGAACTGGCGCACCAGTGGTTCGGCAACAGCGTGACGATCGCGGACTGGCGGCACATCTGGCTCAACGAGGGCTTCGCCACCTACGCCGAATGGTTGTGGTCGGAGTTCTCGGGCGGCCCGTCGGCGCAGCAGCACGCGGCGAACTGGCACGCGCACGTCGCCGCAGGTCCGCCGGACCTCCGGATCGCCGATCCGGGTGTGGCCGGGATGTTCGACGAACAGGTCTACAAGCGCGGCGCGCTGACGCTGCACGCGCTGCGCCGCGAACTGGGCGACGAGCCGTTCTTCGAGCTGCTGCGGAAATGGGTCGCCGACCACCGGCACGGCACGGCGACCACGGCGGACTTCACGGCGCTGGCCGGCGAATTCGCGAACCGGTCGCTCGCCGGGTTCTTCACGAAATGGCTGGACAGCACCGAGTTGCCGCCGCTGCCACGCTGAGACCGCCACATCGGGCGCCGGCGACAGGGGTGCGGAGCGGTGGCGTCGATCTTGATCGCCGACCGGAGCTGCCTGAGCCCGGTGCGTTGGACGGGGCACCGACACCGCGCCCTCGTCTGACGTTCACCCATCCTTGCGGGCCGATTCGTTGTGCTCCGGGCTGGAGACCGGTTGTGTGGTGGCAGAACTTCCTGTGACGCAGATTCGAGGTTCCTGCTGCGATGGTCGCCACCGAACCGTCCGGGTCGACGCCCCAACCGCTGCTGGCCGGCCGCAGGCCGTTGGCCCCGCACCTGTCGGTGTACGTGTTCATCCTCCTGCCGTTCCTGGCGCTGGTGGCGGCGGTGCCGCTGGCATGGGGGTGGGGGCTGCGCTGGTGGGACGCGCTGCTCGCGGCCGGCTGGTACGTGTTCACCATCCTCGGCGTGACGGTGGGCTACCACCGCTACTTCACGCACGGCGCGTTCCGCGCCAAGCGCTGGCTGCGCATCGCGCTCGCGGTCGCGGGCAGCATGGCGGTCCAGGGCCCGATCCTGCACTGGGTGGCCGACCACCGCCGCCACCACGCTTTCGCCGACAGGGAGGGCGATCCGCACTCGCCGTGGGCGTTCGGCACGTCTCCCGCCGCGCTGGCGCGCGGGTTCTGGCACGCGCACATGGGCTGGATCTTCGAGCGGGACCTGACGAACCAGCGGCGGTTCGCGCCCGACCTGCTGGCCGATCCCGACATCCGGTTGGTGCACCGGCTGTTCGGCCCGTTGACGGTGGCGACGTTCGCCCTGCCCGCGCTGTGCGGCGGTGTGATCACGGGTACCTGGTGGGGCGCCGCGACGGCGTTCTTCTGGGCCGGGCTGGTGCGGGTGGCCCTCCTGCACCACGTGACGTGGTCGGTGAACTCGATCTGCCACCTGGTCGGCGATCGCCCGTTCCGCAGCCGGGACAAGGCGGCCAACTTCTGGCCGCTCGCGGTGCTGAGCATGGGGGAGTCGTGGCACAACCTGCACCACGCCGACCCGACGTGCGCCCGGCACGGGGTCCGGCGCGGCGAGATCGACATCTCGGCCCGGGTGATCTGGATCTTCGAGAGGCTCGGCTGGGTCTCCCACGTCCGCTGGCCGACCCCGCGACGCCTCGCGCGCCTTGCGGCCGACAGCTGATCCACCATCCTTTGTGGACGAGTTCCGCTGAGACGTGTCCGCCTGGGTTTGCAGGGTGACGATTTCGCGCGAAATCGCCACCGGCGTCCGATGCCTTCGGGATGCGTCCCGACCTGAGCTCGTGCGCCGGAAAACCGTTGGCCAGGGTAGTCATCTCGCAGTCAGACTGCAGGCGTGGCCGTACTGGAGAAGACCGCGCGGGCGCCGGGCCGGGCGTGGGCGACGGGCCTGAGCCTGACCTCGTGGGTGCTGTTCGCGAGCTCCGGCCCGCTGGCCAAGGCGGTGATGGCGGCGGGTTGGTCCCCGGCCGCGGTGACCGCGGTGCGGATCGCGCTGGCTGCGGTGCTGCTGGTGCCGGTGGTCGCGGTGCTGCGGCCGCAGGCGCTGCGGTTCCATCGCGCCGACCTGTGGCTGCTGCTCGGCTACGGCCTGCTCGGCGTCGCCGGGGTGCAGCTGTTCTTCTTCCTGGCCGTGGCACGGATCCCGGTCGGGGTGGCGATGGTGCTGGTCAACCTGGCGCCCGCGCTGGTCGCGCTGTGGGTGCGGGTGGTGCGGCGCACCCGGTTGCCGGGGCTGATGTGGCTGGGTATCGGGCTGGCCGTGGCCGGATTGGTCCTGGTCGCGGAGATCTGGCAGGGATCCGAGCTGGACTTGCTCGGTGTCGCCGCCGGGCTGGCCGCGGCGATCTGCTCGGCCGGGTACTTCCTGCTCGGCGAGCACGGCGCGAGCCGGTACGACTCGTTCGGGCTGACAGCGGCCGGGCTGTCGATCGGCGCGGTGGTAGTCGCCGTGGTCGCCTTGCCGTGGACGCTGCCTTCGGGATTGTTCAACGTCCCCGCGGAGCTCGGCGGCTTGCAGGTTCCGGTGTGGCTGGCCCTGCTGGTGCTGGCCGTGGCCGGCACCGCACTGCCCTACCTGGCCGGGCTGCGGGCGCTGCGCAATCTGCCTCCGGCCCTGGCCAGCGTGCTGGCCTTGGTGGAACCGCTGGTCGCCGCCGGACTCGCCTGGCTGCTGCTCGGCCAGGCGCTGAGCCCGACGCAACTGGCCGGGGCGGTGGTACTGCTCGCCGGCGCGGTGCTGGTGCAACTGGCCGCCCCGAACTCGCTCCCGGAAGGCCCCATCTCGCGCAGACCTGGCTGACCGCTGGTGCGTGATCGACGCGCCCGCTACCGGAACCGGCGTGGACTTCTCCAAGGCTGGATTGCGCTTATTCGCGTAGTTCCTCAATTGTGGGCAGGCGGTTCATCGAGGGAGTCGCACTGCTGACCTTCCGATCAGGTGGAGATTCCGTTGTCGGGCAAGGATTCACCGCATCCGTTCCGCGGTCCACGTGCTCGTCTTGCCGGAACGGCAAGATCTCGTGCCAGATCGGTGCGCGCCTGCCGAGACTGGGTGCTGATCGACGGCGCGACCGGCGCCGACTCCACAATTCCTCCGCAGGACAGGAACACATGACCACCGCAACTCGGCCGCTGACGCGCAGGTTCCGCCGACCCGCGCGCACGATGGCGACCCTCTCGCTCACCCTTCTACTCACGATCGGCGGCGCGGCCTGTTCCGCGCCGACCGCGGACGACGTTGCCCCGTACGCCGTCGCCACCCAGGACGATCCGGCGTTCCAGGGCGCCTTCCGGCACGAGTTCGCCGATGTCGACGGCGTTCGCATGCACTACGTGACCGGCGGCAGCGGCACGCCGGTGGTGCTGATCCACGGCTGGCCCCAGACCTGGTACGGCTGGTGGCAGATCATGCCGGCCCTCGCCGAACACCACACCGTCTACGCGGTCGACCTTCCCGGACTGGGCGACAGCACCGGCTCGCCGACCGGCTACGACAAAGCCACCCTGGCGCGGTACGTGCACACACTGATCGCCGACAGGCTCGGGGTCCGGGACGCCGCCGTCATCGGGCACGATTTCGGCGCCGCGGTGGCGTTCCAGTACTCCAGCCAGTTCCCCGGCGACACCGCCCGCCTCGGATACCTCGACCTGCCGCTACCCGGGCCCGCGATCGACGCAGCCACGTACCGCACGCTGAGCTGGCACATCGCCCTCCACTCCCAGCGACGGGTCCCCGAGGCGATCGTGGGCGACGACGTCCGCGAGTACCTCGCACTCTTCTACCCCCAAGTCTCGTTCGAGGGCACGGCGTTCGGCGGCACCTCGGATCGGTCTCCGTTCACCGACGGCGAGATCGACGAGTACGCGCGGACCTACAGCCGGCCCGAGGCGCTGTCGGGCGGCTTCGAGCTCTACCGCGCCCTCGACGAGGACGCGCGCGACACCGTGGCAGCGGCACCGGTACGCGTCCCGACCCTGCTCATGACGGCCCAAGGGCAACTCGACGCGATCCGAGCCACAGTGGACCCGCGGATGGCCAACATCGTTCGAGCAGTGGACGTGCCGCGCGCGGGCCACTGGCTCGCCGAGGAAAACCCCCAGTTCGTCACCGCGGAGCTGATGCGTTTCCTCGAAGGATGACCGCGCCACGGCTGCACCGGGCGGTGGTGTGTCCGAAGTGGACCGGTCAGGGTTCTTCGTCGACCGGGTCGGGTAGTGTCCAGCGGTCTTCTCGGCGGGGGTGGATGTATCCGTAGTAGTAGAGGTAGCCGATCGCCAGGATGGCCAGCGTGATCGACACCGGGATCCAGTCGCTGACCAGGTTTTCGTAGACGACCACCACCATGGTCGCCAGGAGCAGCAGCGGGGGCAGCGGCCAGCCGGGCATGCGGTAGGCCGCTCGCCGGGTGCGGCCTCGGATCCGGCCGACCAGCGCAGCCAGTCCGACCAGCACGTAGGTGATCACCAGGCTCGCGCCGGAACCGAGCAGCAGCACCTGGAACGGCAGCAGCCAATAGGCCAGCGTGCCCAGCGCCGCCACCGTCAGGGTCGCCACCACCGGCGTGCGCAACCGCGGGTGCACCCAGGTCAGCGGCCCGCTGATGGCGTCCGGCCAGGAGCGGTCGCGGGCCGCGGAGTACAGGCTGCGGCCGAGCTGGAGCATGATCGCGATCACGGCGTTGATCACCGCGATCGCGATGCCCAGGCTGACGATCGTGTTCATCACCGGTCCGCCGCGGGCGAGCAGGAAGTAGTTCATCGGCGAATCCGCGTTGACCAGCTCCGGCATGCTCGGCGTGCCCAGCAGCACGGCGACCAGCGGGACGAACTCGGCCACCACGGTGATCGCCAGCGACCAGAGGATCGCCCGCCCGATCGTCCGGGTGGCCTGGCGGGTCTCCTCGGCGTAGTAGACGGCGGTGCCGTAACCGTTGTAGGCGAAGATCGCGATCGCGGTGTAGGAGACCACCAGGCCCGCGGACGCGGCGCCCAGGGTGCCGTCCGGGCCGGCTCCCTGGGCGGTCCACAGCACGGAGACCGGCTGGGTGACGTGCACGAAGCCGAGGACGGCCAGCACGGCCAGCGCCAGCAGTTCGAGCACCAGGAAGATGCCGGTGACCCACGCGTTGGTGCGGATGCCCAGCACTGCGATGAGCCCGGTGACCACGATGACCGCGATGCCCACCCAGCGGCCGTCCAGCGCGGACCACACCACGCCGAGGTACTCGCCGGTCCCGCTCGCGATCACGCCCAGGATCAGGATGCCGGACACGATCGTCAGCAGGTACAGCGCGAACCCGGTGGGCTTGCCGACGGTCCGGGCGACGAACGCGTACTCGCCGCCGGTGATGGGGAAAGCGCTGGACAGCTCGGCGTAGCACAGCGCGACGGCGACGCCGACCAGCGCGGCGACGGCGAACACCACCGCGGAGGCGCCGGCGACCCCCTGGATCACCGACGGCACGATGATGAACACGCTCGACGCGGGCGTCACCGCGGAGAGCGTGATGAGGATGTTCTCCCGGAAGGTCAGCGACCGGGAGAGGGCCTGGCGGTAGGTGGCTGATCGGGGAGTGCCGGTTCGTGGCGTGACTTCGTCGGTCATCGAGCACCTCGACCCTCACGACAGTTATTTGGCGCAAGGGTCAAAGATGCGGCTCGCAATGTCAATGGTGGCTGGGCCATATTGTTGACTTGATTGGCACGAGTGCCAGACAATCGCTGCATGGCACGTCCCAGTCGCAAGCCGGTGCGCCGCGAACACCTCGTCGCCGCGGCGACCCGCGCCGTCGGCCGCCAGGGCCTCGCCGCGCTGCGGGTGGCCGATGTGGCCGAGCAGGCGGGCGTGGTCCGCGGTTCGGTGCACTACTACTTCCCCGACCTGTCCGAGCTGCTGCGCGAGGTGTTCCGGCAGGCGGTGGAGCGGTTCTGCACCGACCGCGCGGCCATGCTGTCCACAATGGATGATGCGCGGGAGAAGCTGGTGGCCGCGGCCCGCGCGGGCATCCCGTGGCGGGCGGACGACGAGCTGGTCAACGTGCTGTACGAGTTCACCACCGCCGTCCGGCAGGACCCGATCTACTCGGTGATCGCGGAGAGCCTGTTCGACCGGCAGGTCACCATGTACGGCGCCGTCCTCGAGATCGGCCGGGCCCAGGGGCACTTCCAGCCGAGATCGCCGGTCGCGGACATCGCGGCGAACCTGGTGTGCCTGGAGAACGGCTACGGCCTGGAGATCATCGCCGGCAACGCCGTGATGCCTCCGCAACGCGCGTTCGAGCTGATCCTGTCCTACGCCCGCGACGCCACCGGGTGCGCCGACCTGACCGGCGACCCGGCCGGCTCCGAGGTGGCCCGCTTGCGGCCCCGGAAGGGAACCCGATGACCAGCGCCATCCGCACTCCCGCCGGACTGCCCCGGGCCCGCGCGTTGGGGATTCCGCTCGACGGCACGCCCGGCGAGTGGAACGCGATCACCGACGTCCCCGGCGTCGAGGTCGGCTACGCCACCCTGATCGACGGGGACGGCCCGCTGCGCCCGGGGCGCGGCCCGGTCCGCACCGGGGTCACCGCCATCCTGCCCCGCGGCCGGGACGGCGTGGCCGACCCGTGCGCCGCCGGCTGGTTCTCCCTCAACGGCAACGGGGAGATGACCGGCACCGCGTGGATCGAGGAGACCGGTTCGCTGACGCTGCCGGTCGCGATCACCAACACCCACGCGATCGGTACGGTCCATCGCGGACTGATCGACTGGGTCGTCGAACACCACCCCGAGCTGGGCCGCGAGTGGCTGCTGCCGGTGGTCGCGGAGACCTGGGACGGCTACCTCAACGACATCAACGGCGCCCACGTCCGCACCACCCACGCCGCGGCGGCCGTGGACGCCGCCCGGTCCGGCCCGATCGAGGAGGGCTCGGTCGGTGGCGGCACCGGGATGAACTGCTACGCCTTCAAGGGCGGCAGCGGCACCGCGTCCCGGGTCGTGGAGTACGAATCGGACCGTTACGCGGTCGGCGTGTTCGTGCAGGCCAACTTCGGATCCCGCCGGGAACTCGTGGTCGCCGGCGTGCCGGTCGGCGCGCACCTGCAGGCGGACAACCCGATGGAGGAGGCCGACCGGTTCGCCGCACCGGGCGCCGGATCGGTGATCGTCGTGGTGGCCACCGACGCGCCGCTGCTGCCGGGGCAGTGCGCCGCGCTCGCCCGGCGGGTGCCGCTCGGCCTGGCCCGCACCGGCACCACCGGCAGCCACTTCTCCGGAGACCTGTTCCTCGCCTTCTCCACCGCGAACCCGGGCGCGCTCACCAGCACCATGGGCTCCGGCGGGGCGGCCTACGAGCAGCTGCGGTTCGTGCCGTGGGGACGGATGGACCCGTTCTACGAGGCCACCGCGCAGGCCGTCGAGGAGGCGGTGCTCAACGCGCTGACCGCCAACGCGGACATGACCGGCCGCGACGGGCACCGTTCCCCGGCCCTGCCGCACGACCGGCTCACCGAGCTGCTGCGCGAGTCGGGGCTGCGGCCAGACCGTCGTTGACGCTCTGCCGATGCGAATCCCGTTGATCGGCCGGGCTTGCCAGGAGATCCGTCCGTTGTGGACAATTCGCCGATTCGTCCGCCGCGTCTTAGAAGTCCGGGCTGCTGGCGTCCTTCCAGGTTCGGGGCACGACGACGTGGAGAGCGTCGCGCGCGACCGAGAAGCGTTGCGGGGTGCCGTCGACGAGTTCGCCGTCGACGTTGATCGGGAGGTCGGGGCCGGTCGCCACGTCGACCCGCTTGGTGCGGAAATGGCGGACGTGCTCGCTGTCGAGCGCACCGCGTTTGAGATCGCGCGCGGCGGCGATCAGGTCGTGGAGGCTGCCGTGCCGCATGACGGAGATGTCCAGCGTCGCATCGTCGATCCCGGCGTCGTGCGCCGCGAGCTGCCCGCCGCCGAAGTAGCGGCCGTTGGCGATCGACAGCTGCAGCAATCCGTGGTGCTCCTGCGGTTCGTGGTCGCCATCGGGGAACGTCAGGTGCGCCGAGAACGGTCGGTGTCGCAGCAATGCCTTGACGGTCGCCACCGGGTATGCCAGTGCCCCGGTCCACCTCTTCAGCGTCGGCGACATCGCCTCGGCCACGCCCGCGCCGAGACCGACCGATGCGCGGTTGACGTAGTAGTTGTTCCCGCAGAGGCCGAGGTCGATGTCGACCACTTTGCCGTGCGCGATGGTGCGGCACGCCTGGTCGAGGTCGGTGGGGATGTGCAGGGTTCGTGCGAAGTCGTTGGCGGTGCCCAGCGGCAGCAGGCCCAACGGGACGCCGCGGTGCGCGAGGACGTCGACCACCGAGCTGACGCTGCCGTCACCGCCGCCGAGGATGATCAGGTCGTGGCCCGCGTCCACGGCCGAGTTCACGGTTTCCGGGAGCCGGGCCGGATCGTGCAGCGGGAAGGTCGAGTCCAGCGGCACACCCAGGCTGCGCAACTTGTCGATCGCCCGCGCGTATGCCTTGGCGCCGGTGCGGGCCCGTGCATTCACCACCAGGGCTGCTCGCGTGGTGGAACCGTCGGTTGTGATGACCGCTCCTCACGAGGAGAACCTGCCTGCACCTGCAGTGTAGAGGGTCGTTTCGGAATGGTGCGCGGGCGCGTGTGGGACGTGGGCGTCTGGGGCGCAGGGCGCCGTTTTCGCGCGAAACCGGCGTTCCGCGTGGGGGCGGGCGTCGGTTTCGCGCGAAACCGCCGCCTCCTGTCAGGCGCCGGGATCCTTCGGGATGCGCCTGGCGGAGCCATTCTGAAACGACCGCTGAAGGGATCTGGCGCGGGACTCATCTGCGCTCCGGGTGTGCGGAAGACCTCCTGCGCGGCTTCCGGCCGATGGCGAAGTAGATCGCGCTCAGCACGATGAAGAACGGCACGCCCGCCCACCAGGCGACCGCCAGGTCGTCGATGAACGCCGTGGACACCAGGATCGCCACCAGGAAGAGGATCGCTGCGATTCCGGTGACCGGCGCGCCGCGCAGGCGCACCTTCGGCAGCGGTAGGCCCGCCGCCGCGCGCGTCCGCCGGAACGCCAGGTGCGTGACGAGGATGAGGATCCACACCGCCAGGGCGCCGAAGATGGACAACCCGAACAGCACCAGGTACGCGGCGTTGCCCTGCGCGGCCGACAGCACGGTGGCGACGAGCAGTCCGGCCGCGCTGAGCAGCAGCGCGTTGCGCGGCACCCCGCCCTTGCTCAACCGGGCGGTCCAGCGCGGCGCGTAACCGTGCCCGGCGAGGGAGTGCAGCATCCGGGTGCTCAGGTAGAGGTTCGTGTTCGCGCTGGAGAGCGCAGCGGTCAGCACCACGAAGTTCATCACCAGCGCGGCGAACGGGATTCCGGCCGCGCCGAAGACCGTCACGAAAGGGCTCTCGGACACCCCGCTGCTCTGCGCGATCGTCGTCCAGGGCACCACGGTCAGGACCAGAGCGATGGCCAGCAGGTAGAACAGGGACAACCGCAGCACCATCTGCCGGGCCGCGCGCGGGATGTCGCGTTCCGGGTTCTCCGACTCGGCCGCGGTCACCGAGACGACCTCGGTGCCGATGAAGCTGAACAGCGCGAACACCATCGCCAGGTACAGGCCGGTCCACCCGTTGGGCAGGAACCCGCCGTGCGCCACCAGGTTGTCGAAACCGGTGGGCTCGGCGTTCGGCAGCCCGACCGTCACCAGCGCGAGCGCCAGCAGGATGAACACCACGATCGCGGTGACCTTGATCATCGAGAACCAGTACTCGAAGGTGCCGAACAGCCCGACCGCGCCCGCGTTCACCGCGAGGATGAGCACCGAGAACGCCACCACGGGCAGCCACAACGGCAGCTGGGGCCACCAGAACTGCGTGTAGATCCCGGCCGCGATCAGCTCGCCGCCCACCGCGATCACCTGGATGGTCCAGTACGTCCAGCGCACCACGAATCCCGCCCACGGGCCCAGGTAGCGGTGCGCGATCGCGCCGAACGCGCCCGCGTCCGGGTGCTGGACCACCATCTCGGCCAGCGCCCAGGCGATCACCAGCGCGACCAGCGCGCAAGCGAGGTAGGCGAGCACGGTGGCCGGCCCGGCCTGCGAGATCGCCAGGCTGGACCCCAGGAACAGGCCGGTGCCGATCGCGCCGCCCAGCCCGATCATGGTCACCTGGCGGCGCGTCAGCTGCCGGCGCAGCCCGGTGCCGGACGTGCCCACCCCGGTGGCGCTGCCTGTGGTGGAGTCCATGTCATCTCCCGGATCTGCGGTAGTCGGCGATGGCCGCGACGACGGCGTCCACATCGGACTCGTCGTTGTAGAAGTGGAAGGACATCCGCAGCACGGTGCCGCGCGGGCTGGTCGCGATCCGGCGTTCGGCGAGCCATGCGGCGAGTTCGCCCGGGGCATCGTCGAGGAGCGCGACCTGCGGCCCGCGCGACGCCGGATCGGTCGGCGACCAGAGCCGCTCGCCCGCCGCCAGCAGCTCGTCCTGCAGGCGCTGGGTCAGTCCGCTGACGTGGTCGTGCACCGCTGCGGGGTCCAGGCGGTTGACCAGGTCCAGGCCCGCGTTCGCGCCGTAGGCGGCCGGAATGCCGGGCGTGCCGGTTTCGTAGCGGCTCGCCCGCGCCGGATGGTCCACCGAGCGCGGATCGAACGCGAACGGGTTCTCTCGGCCAAACCACCCGGTCAGCTGCGGTGGTACCGCATCCTGCACGCCGCGGCGCGCGTACAGGAACGCGATGCCGGGGATGCCCAGCACGTACTTGAGCGCGCCGGCGACGAGGAAGTCGCAGCCGAGCTCCTCGACGTCGATGCGGTGCACACCCGCGGCCTGGTAGGCGTCGACGAACGTCGTCGCGCCCTGCTCCTTCGCGCGGGTGATCACCTCGCGGACCGGCAGCAGGAGGCCGTTGCGGTAGGACACCAGCGGCACCGACACCAGCCGGGTCCGCTCGTCGATCGCGTCCAGGTAGTCCTCGGTGCGAACCTGCCCGTCTTCGGCCCCGACGTGGACGACCTCGGCTCCCCGGGCGCGCTGCGCGAGCCAGACGTGCGCGATGGAGGGGAACTCCATGTCGGTGGTGACGATGCGCGGCCGCTCGGCGTAGGACCTGGTCGACGCCGCCTGGAAGGCGCCTTCGGTGGCGTTGGACAGGACCGCGACCTCGTCGGGCTCGGCCCCGATCAGCTTCGCGAAGCCTCGACGCGCCTGTTCGACCTGGTCCATCCAGATCTCCCACGGTGCTCCGTGCACGTGCATGCTGCGCTGGAACTCGGCGAGCGCGTCGCCGAGCTGGTAGGAGGCGGCGCCCTGGCTGCAACTGGCCAGGTGCACGTTCTCGGCCAGCGACGGGAAGGAGGCGCGGAACGACTCCGGGTCGGTGATGGTCTCGGCGGGCTGTGCCGGGGTGGCGTTCACGGTGCGATTCCTCTGCGGGTGTGCGGATTCGGCCGGGTCAGTAGCTCGGCGGGGTCACCGATACCAGGAAGGTGGCGGTGTCGGTGCCCGGGTTGACGAAGCGGTGCGGGACTCGCGAGTCGAAGTAGCAGCTGTCGCCCGGTTCCAGCCGGATCCGGGAGTCGCCCACCTCGACCAGCAGTTCTCCCGCCTGGGCGAGCACGCATTCCTCGGAGGGGTGGCTCCACGGTTCCTCCGACGACGCGGCACCGGGTTCCAGGCGGCCTTCGAGCAGCTCCAGGCGGCCCGATCCGGGGGACAGGCGCGTGTAGGCGATCCCGCCGTGCGGCGAGCCGACCTTCATCCGCCGCTCGCGGCGGACCACGGCCACCTGCTGCACGTCGTCCTCGGCGAAGAGGCTGAACAGCGGGACTTCCAGCGTTTTCGCCAGTCGCCGCAGGGTTTCCAGGCTGGGGTCGTGGATGTTGCGCTCGACCTGGCTGAGCAAACCGGTGGACAGGCCGGTGAGTTCGGCCAGCTGCTTGAGGGTGAGGTCGCGCTTCTGGCGCAACTCCCGGAGGTGGGGGCCGATCATGGCTTCGCGCCTTCGGTGTGGATGAAGTATTTCAGCGAGGATGAACCGCCGTGCGCGCGAAGTCAATACCGCGGCATCGCAGATCGCCGAGCGCCAGAACCGCTTGCGCTGGGCCTTTTTCAACCTCACCTCGACACGCCTCGTGAGTGGCGATGGCTGTTCTGACGACCACCACCACTCACGAGGCCACGCCACCGCAGTCGTGAGTGGCGATGGTCGCTATCACGACCATGCGCACTCACGACCCCGGTGCCACCAGCACAGGCCAGGATGAAAAGGCTCGCTGGAAAGAATCGTTGGTACGGCGAACTCTCGGATGCCTCGTCCGGCGAGGGTCAGTGGCCGCGGAATGCTTCGACGAGCCACCAGGCGCCTTCGCCCGGGGCGATCTTGGCGTCGATCAGCAGTGGCGTGGCGCGCGGTCCGTTCAGCCAGTCGCGCACCGGCGCGAGGTCGGCCTCGGTGCGCACCGTGAGTCCGGTGCAGCCGAAGCCGCGCGCGGCGGCCGCGAGGTCGGTGTCCGGGAACTCGACGGTGTCCAACCGGTGGCCGTCCGGGCCGAAGTGGTGGACCTCCGCGCCGTAGGCGTGGTCGTCGTAGACCACGATCACCATCGGCAGGCCGAGCCGGGCCGCCGTTTCCAGTTCGGCGATGCCCATCAGCGCGCCGCCGTCGCCGAGCGCGGCGACCGGCAGCCGGTCCGGGCGGGCCAGCGCCGCGCCGATGGCGGTGGCCAGGCCGAGGCCGATGGACTGGAAGGCCTGGGTGAAGCAGAAGCCCTGCTCGTCGGGGACCCGCAGGAACATGCTCGGGTAGCCCATGAAGTTGCCGGAATCCACCGCCAGCACCCGCTCTTCGGGCAGCAGTGCGTCCAGGGCGATGGTCAGCGCGCGCGGATCGATGGCGTCCGGTGTGGACTCGTCGTCGAACGCCACGTCGCGCCAGGACCCAGCGCTCGCGATCCGCTCCCGCACCTCCGGATCGCGGTAACCGGCGCGCCGGATGCCGCGATCGGCGAGTTCGGCTCGGGCCGCTTCGGCGGTCGCGGCGACGTCGCCGAGCACCCCGAGGTCGACCGGGCGGTGCGCGGCGATCGCCTCGCTCTCGATGTCGACCTGCACCAGCGCGGACCCGGCGCCGATCAGGTTGCCGTGCCGCGTGGTCCACATGTTCAGGGCGGTGCCCCAACCGACGACGAGGTCCGCGCCGGAGATCAGCTCGGCGGCCAGCGGCGTGGCGAACCCGCCGGAGACGTCCAGCGACCACGGGTCGTCGCGGAACAGGCCCCGCGCCACCGCCGAGGTGGCCAGCAGCGCCCCGCATGCCTCGGCCAGCGCCCGCAGTTCGACGCCGGCGTGCCGGGCACCGCGACCGGCGATGAAGACCGGGCGTTGCGCGGTGACCAGCCGGTCGGCCAGTTCCCGCACCGCCGCGGCGGACGGCGCGACCGGGTTCAGCGCCGGGAGCTGCGGGACGTGCGGTTCGCCGTCGAACTCCGCCGCCTGGACGTCCAGCGGCAGGTTCAACACGACGGTCCGCCTGCCCTCGGTCGCCAGCCGGACCGCCCGCACCACGTCGTCGACGGCGGTGGCCGCGCTGTGCACCCGCTCCGCGCGGGCGCCGACTGCGGTGGCCAGCGCATCCTGGTCGATCCGGAAGTTCGAGCGGATGGCCGCGGACGCCGTCTCCGCGGCGAGCACGAGCAGCGGGGTCCGGCTCTTGGCCGCTTCGGTGATGCCGGTGAGCGCATTGGTCAGCCCGCAGCCCTGGTGCACCGAGAGCACCCCGAGGCGGCCGCTGGTGCGCGCATACGCGTCGGCCATCGTCGCCGCGCCGCCCTCGTGGCGGGCGGCCACGAACCGCGCACCCGCGGCGACCAGTGCGTTGGTGACGTGGAAGTTGCCGCTGCCGACGACGCCGAAGACGTGGTCGGCGCCCAGTGCGGCCACCGTGCGGCCGACGACCTCGGCGACGTTCATCTCGTCCCTTCCCAGTCTGTTTTGTTTGCTTTTGAACCCGGGCTTTGTCTTTGAAGCGGCGTAGCCGCTTAGCCCACCTAAGCAACTTGCACCGCCGCGGGTTCTCAGGCTGTGCCCGCCCTCTGGGCTACTGGGCGAGGCCAGTCCCCAGCGCCGTGTATTGGTCATACATAAGTCGGGGATCCCACAGCGAGGCGGCGTCTGAGGTTCCGCTACGCGCACCGCTATGCAAGCCCATTGAAAAAATCACTTCTCAGTCCTGTTCGATCAGCGCCAGGACCCGCGTCGGGCTGCCGGAGCCGTTGACGATCGGCAGCGGCGCGGCGATCAGCACCGCTCCGGTGGGTGGCAGCAGCGCGAGGTTCTGCAGTTGGGTGAGGCCGTACTTGCCGGCGCCGAGCAGCAGCGAGTGGCAGGGGAAGGCCGGTTCGAAGGTGGGCGCCATCCCGGCGTCGGTGCCCACCGTCTCCACGCCGATGCCGATCAGGGCGCTCTCCTCGGCCAGCCAGCGGGCGCAGTCCGGCGAGATCCCCGGGGTGTGCGAGCCGTTGTCGTCGGCGTTGAGGAACTCCGCCTGATCGCCGCTGCGCGCGTCCCAGCCGGTCCGCACCAGCAGCCAGCCGCCTTCAGGCAGGGAGCCGTGCGCGGATTCCCACTCGCGGATGTGCTCGGTCTCCAGCAGGAAGTCCGGATCCTCGGCGACCTGCGCGGAGCAGTCCAGCACCGCGGCCGGGCCGATCATCTGCCGGGTCGGGACCGAAGCCACGTCGAGGCCGTCGCGGCCGGTGATCCAGTGCACCGGCGCGTCGAAGTGGGTGCCGGTGTGCTCCCCGGTGTGGATGTTGTTCCAGTACCAGGCGGGGCCGCGGTCGTCGAACCGGCTGATCTCCTCCAGGCTGAAGCCGATGGTGTTGGAGAACGGCTCCGGTAGCCGCAGGACGGGCACGTCGGACGTCAGGGGCGCGGTCAGGTCGATGACGCTGATCCGGCCGGACGTCAGCGCCCGCAGCAGTTCGTCGAGGACGGCCACGTTCTTCGCCTCCGGATTCCGGGAACTGGACGACGTGCGGGATCCTACTTCGCGTCCGAGGCGCTGCCAATGCGCCGGGAATCACCCGGTGCGGCAGGGAATTCGGGTGCAGCACTGTGGATCGAGTCGGCCCGCGCGACCGCTGTTATCGTGTTCGCGTGACGACGGACATCGTGACGGATGGCGCATCGGTCGGCGATGCCGTGGTGGGCGAGCTGACCGGCCGAGGCATGCAGCCCAGGCAGCTGATCGTCACCCTCTACGGCCTGTACGCGCGGGAGGCCGGTGGCTGGCTGTCGGTGGCGTCGTTGGTGCGGCTGCTCGCGGATCTCGGCGTGGACGAGCCCGCGGTGCGCTCGTCGATCTCGCGGCTGAAGCGGCGCGGCATCCTGCTGGCCGAACGGCGCGGCGGGGCGGCGGGATACGAGCTCTCCGGTGCCGCGCTGGAGATCCTGCGCGAAGGCGACGAGCGGATCTTCCGCCGGGAGCGCGCCACCCTCTCCGACGGGTGGGTGCTGGCGGTGTTCTCGGTCCCGGAATCCGAGCGGCAGAAGCGGCACGTGCTGCGCACCCAGCTGACGCGCCTGGGCTTCGGCACCGCCGCGCCGGGGGTGTGGATTGCCCCGGCAGACTTGCGGGACGCGGCGAGCAGCGTCCTGCAGCGCTACGAGCTGGCCGGGTACGCCGATCTGTTCCACGCCGAGCACCTCGCCTTCGGCGATCTGCGGGCCAAGGTGGCGCAGTGGTGGGACCTGGAGCAGCTGCAGGAGCTCTACGGCGAGTTCATCGGGGTGCACCAGCCGGTGCTGCGGCGGTGGCGCCGCCGCCGGTCGCCGCGCGGGCCGGAGGCCTTCGCCGACTACGTGCGGGTGCTCACCGACTGGCGCCGGTTGCCCTACCTGGACCCCGGGCTGCCCGCCGAGCTGCTGCCGAAGGACTGGAACGGGACGGTGGCCGCCGAGGTGTTCTTCGAGCTGAAGTCCCTGCTGGAGCGGCAGGCCCACGACCACGTCGACGCCGTCGCGCGCTGACCGCTCAGGAGTTGTCCCAGAAGGCTCCGGGAACGCCCATCCGAAGCCGCCCGGTGGGCGGTTTCGCGCGAAACCGGCGCCTGCCTCCACGCGGAACGCCGTTTTCGCGCGAAATCGCCGCCCTGCGCCCCGGCCGGCCGCATGCCCGCGCGCCCAGTCTGGAACGACCTCTCAGACGGGGATCGCGGCGGTGCCCTTGATCTCGACCAGGGCCTCGGCGTCCCAGAGGCGCTGCACGCCGATCCCGGCCATCGCCGGGTAGTCCCGTCCGGCGAGCTCGCGCCACACCGCGCCGATTTCCCGGGCGTGCGCCCGGTAGTCGTCCACGTCCACGATGTAGACGGTCAGCTCGGTCACCTGATCGGGGCGGCCCCCGGCGGCGCGCAGCGCGGTGAGCAGGTTGCCCAGCGCCTGCCGGAACTGCGCGACGACGCCGTCACCGACGATCTTGCCGTCGGCGTCGAGCGCGGTCTGCCCGGCCAGGAACACCAGGCGGCAGTCCGAGGCAACCACGGCATGCGAGAAACCCGCCGGGCGGGCCAGTTCCGCGGGGTTGATCCGTTCGATGGTCATGATTGCACCGCTCCTCCGTCCACAGTGATCCCTTGTCCGTTGATCGCGGCGTTGCGCACGCACAGCTCCACGACGTCGGCGACCTCGTCCGGGCTGATCAGCCGGCCGATGGGTTGCCGGCCCTCCAGCGCGCTGCGGGCCTGTTGCGCGCTCCGCCCGGTCTTGGCGGTGATGTTGTCGATGGTGCGTTCGGTCATCGGCGTGTCGACGAAGCCGGGGCACACGGCGTTGACCGTGACACCCGTCCTGGCCAGCTCCGCGGCGGCCGAGCGCACCAGCCCGAGCACGCCGTGCTTGCTGGCGGTGTAGGCGCTGACGTAGGGGTCGCCGCGCTTGGCGGCCATCGACGCGATCACCACGATCCGGCCGAAACCGCGTTCGGCCATCGCCGGAACCGCCCGGCGCAGGAAGCGGAACGGCGCGGTCAGGTTGATCTGCAGCGCGCGTTCCCAGTCGTCGTCGGTCGTCGCGGTCAGCGGTGCCGAGGTGGCGGTGCCCGCGTTGAGCACCAGGACCTCGACCGGTCCCCATTCGCGCTCGACCGCGTCGAAAACGCGGTCCGGGGCCTGCGCGTCGGCGAGGTCGGCGGGCAGGTCGAGTGCCGGCCCGGGCAGCCGCGCGGCGGCCTCGGCGAGCTCCCCGGCGCTTCGCGCGGTGAGCGCGACGCGGTTGCCGGACTCGGAAAGTCGCTGGGCGATGGCGCGACCGATGCCCCTACCGGCTCCGGTGACCAGGCAGTTTCTCGTCGTCACGGAGGCGATATTACGTAAAATTGACGGTCGTGCGCAATGCGGCATACGCTGCCGGGAGCGGAACCGACGGAAGGAGCCCGCGGTGCGCATCGCGGTCATCGGTGGCGGTCCAGGCGGCCTGTACTTCTCCGCGCTGCTGCGGCAGCTCGGCCCGGAGCACGAGATCGCCGTGTGGGAGCGCAACGCGCCGGACGACACCTTCGGGTTCGGCGTGGTGTTCTCCGACGAGACCCTCGGCGGCATCGAGCACGCCGATACCGGGATCTTCCACGCCATGCAACGGGAATTCGCCAGGTGGGACGACATCGACGTGCACCACCGGGGCGCCTCGTCCACCTCCGGCGGCCACGGCTTCGCCGCGATGAGCCGCAAGCGGCTGCTGCGCATCCTGCAGGAGCGGTGCCGCGAACTGGGCGTGGCTCTGCACTTCCAGGCCGAGGCGCCGGACGTCGAGCGGCTGTCCGAGGACTACGACCTGGTGGTCGCGGCCGACGGCGCGAACTCGGCGGTGCGCGCCCGGTATCCGGAGATCTTCCGGCCCAGCGTGGAAACCGGGCGCTGCAAGTACATCTGGCTGGGCACCGACCTGGTCTTCGACGCGTTCAAGTTCGTCGTCCAGGAAACGCCCCACGGCATCATGCAGCTGCACGGCTACCCCTACAGCCGCGACGCCAGCACCTTCATCGTCGAGATGCACGAGGACGTCTGGCAGCGCGCCGGATTCGCCGACTTCGCCGACTCGGCCTCGACCAGGCCCGGCGACAGCGACGAGAAGTCCATCGAGCTGATCCGAGAGCTGTTCGCCGAGACCCTGGCAGGCCACGAGGTCTTCGCCAACAACTCGAAGTGGCTGAACTTCCGGACCGTGCGCTGCGACTCGTGGCGGCGCGGCAACCTCGTGCTGCTCGGCGATGCCGCGCACACCGCGCACTTCTCCATCGGCTCCGGCACGAAGCTGGCCATGGAGGACGCGCTGGCGCTGGTGGCCTGCCTACACGAACAGCCCTCGATCGACGCGGCGCTGGAGGCGTACGAGGCGGAGCGGCGTGCGGTGGTGACCTCCACGCAGCGCGCGGCCCAAGCCAGCCTGGAGTGGTTCGAGAACATCGGCCAGTACGTGCACCAGGATCCCGAGCAGTTCGCCTTCAACCTGCTCACCCGCAGCCGCCGCGTCACCTACGACAACCTGCGGCTGCGCGATCCGGAGTTCGTCGCCGGCATCGACGCCTGGTTCGCCGGCGCGGGCGAGGTCCGGCCGCCGATGTTCCAGCCGGTGCGGCTCGGACCGCTGGAGCTGCCCAACCGCGTGGTCGTCTCGCCGATGGACATGTACAGCGCGGTCGACGGGGTGCCGGACGACTTCCACCTGGTGCACCTCGGCAGCAAGGCCCTCGGCGGGGCCGGGCTGGTGATGACCGAGATGGTGTGCGTGTCCGAGCAGGGGCGGATCACGCCGGGCTGCGCCTGCCTGTGCACCCCGGAGCAGGAGGCGGCCTGGCGGCGGGTGGTGGACTTCGTGCACGGGAACACCGCCGCGAAGATCGGCGTCCAGCTGGGGCATTCGGGCCGCAAGGGTTCGACGAAGCTGATGTGGGACGGCATCGACGACCCGCTGGACGAGGGGAACTGGGAGGTCGTCGGCCCCTCGCCGCTGCCGTACTCGGCGGCGAACCAGACGCCGCGCGAGCTCACCGCGGCCGAGCTCGCCGAGATCAAGCAGCAGTTCGTCGCCGCCGCGCAAGCCGCCGCGCGGGCCGGCTTCGACGTGCTCGAACTGCACTGCGCCCACGGCTACCTGCTGTCGTCCTTCATCTCCCCGCTGGCCAACCAGCGCACCGACGAGTACGGCGGATCCCTGGCGGGCAGGCTGCGGTACCCGCTGGAGGTCTTCGACGCGGTCCGCGAGGTGTGGCCGGCCGACCGGCCGATGACGGTGCGGATCTCGGCCACCGACTGGCACGAGGGCGGGGTGGACGCCGACGAGGCGGTGCGGGTCGCGCGCGCGTTCGCCGAGCACGGCGCGGCGGGCATCGACGTCTCCACCGGCCAGGTGGTCAAGGCCGAGCGACCGGCGTTCGGCCGGAGCTACCAGACGCCGTTCGCCGACCGGATCCGCAACGAGGTCGCGCGCGAGCACGACATCGCGGTGATCGCGGTCGGCGCGATCTCCTCCTACGACGACGTCAACTCGCTGATCCTGGCCGGCCGGGCCGATCTGTGCGCGGTCGGCCGCACCCACCTCTACGATCCACAATGGACTCTGCATGCGGCGATCGAGCAGGACTACGACGGCCCCGGCGCGGCGTGGCCGAAGCAGTTCCGGGCCGGTAGGCGAAAGCCGCAGACCGGGCGCACGGACGGGCCGAAACCCCGCCTGGAGCTGATCCGCAGCGGCGGCCGTGGCACCGCCCACGCGCGCTGGAACCCCGCCGAGGAAGGGACGGAATGAGCACCTTCGCACTCACCGCGCAGCAGCGCGAGTTCGTCGAACAGGTGGGCCGGGTCGCCGCCGAACGGCTGCGGCCCGTGGCCGAGTCCGGCACGCCCGGCTCGGTCAACCGGGACCTGATCAAGGCGATGGGGGAGCAGGGCCTGCTGGCGAAGCTCTTCCCGGGCGGCGCGGGATCGCGAGAGGCGGCCTCGCTGGACCTCTGCCTGCTGCGCGAGTCGCTGGCACGTGTGTGCACCGAGGCCGAGACCGCGCTGGCGCTGCAGGGGCTGGGCAGCTACCCGGTGCTGCAGTCCGGCCAGGACGAGCAGGTGCGGCGCTGGATCCCGGCCGTCGCGGCCGGGGATGCGGTCGCGGCGTTCGCGCTCACCGAGCCCGAGGCGGGGTCCGACGCCGCCGCGCTGGAACTGGCCGCCGAGCCGGACGGCGACGGCTGGCGGCTGACCGGGGAGAAGATCTGGATCTCCAACGCGCCGGAAGCCGACTTCTACGCGGTGTTCGCCCGCACGACGGCCGGGGCCGGGGCCAGGGGCGTGAGCGCCTTCGTGGTGCCCGCCGACCGCCCGGGGCTCTCCGGCGAGCACCTGGACATGATCAGCCCGCACCCGATCGGCCGGCTGACCTTCGACGGGGTCCGGGTGCACCGCGCGGAGCTGCTGGGGGAGCAGGACCGGGGCTTCCGGGTGGCGATGCGCACGCTGGACCTGTTCCGCCCCAGCGTCGGCGCCTTCGCGGTGGGCATGGCGCAAGCGGCCCTGGACGCGGCGGTCGAGCACGCCGGAGCGCGCCGGGCCTTCGGCGGAACGCTCAAGGACCTCCAAGCGGTGTCGCACCCGCTGGCGGAGATGGCCACCCGGACCGAGGCGGCCCGTCTGCTGGTGTACTCGGCGGCAGCGGCCTACGACGCGGGCGAGCAGAACCTGGCCGGGCGCTCGGCGATGGCGAAGCTCTTCGCCACGGAGACGGCCCAGTACGTGGTGGACGCGGCGGTCCAGATCCACGGAGCCCGAGCGCTCCACAAAGGACACCTGCTCGAACACCTCTACCGAGAGGTCCGAGCGCCCCGGATCTACGAAGGAGCCTCGGAAGTCCAACGCACCATCATCGCCCGAGACCTCTACCGCTGATCCCGGGTGCACGGCGCCTCCGACAGAGTGCCGGGCGGCGGCGATTTCGCGCGAAATCGCCCGCCACGCTCCAAGCGGTCGCGACTCACATGTGCCCGCATCCCATGCCGAAATGACCCCTTGGTCGACCCTCCTCGCGAAGGCCGGGGGTGAGATGATGACGGCATGAGCGCACCCCCGGAAGGATTGCCGGTCTACCGAGTTCTGACCGGTCCCGATGACGCGACGTTCTGCCGCCGGGTCAGCGAGGCGCTCGCGCTCGGCTACCGCTTGCACGAAGGCCCTGCCGTGACCTTCAACGGCGAGCGCGTGATCGTCGCCCAGGCACTGCTGTGGCCGGACGCCGGCAATGCACCTGCCGGCTAGCGCCGTCAGCGGCCCTGCCAGTTCGGGGGGCGCTTGGCGTTGAAGGCGGCGTGGAACTCCGCGTAGTCCGCCGTTTTCATCAGCAGGGCTTGGGTTACCGCTTCTAGTTCCAGGGCTCCGGAGAGGCTCATGTCGAGTTCCCGGGTGAGCAGCTCTTTGGTCTGGGCGTAGCCCTGGAACGGGCCGGTGGCCAGGCGCCGGGCTAGCGCGGCCACCGCTTCGTCCAGCTCGTCGTCCTCGACGAGTTCGCTCACCAGGCCGTAGCGTTCCGCCTTCTCCGCGTCGATCGTGTCGCCGAGCATCAGCAGCTGGGTGGCGCGGCCGAGACCGACCAGGCGGGGCAGCAGGTAGGCCGAGCCCATGTCGGCGCCGGAGAGGCCGACCTTGGTGAACAGGAACGCGAACTTCGCCGAGCGGGACGCGATGCGGAAGTCCGCCGCCAGGGCGATGACGGAGCCCGCGCCGGCCGCCATGCCGTGCAGCGCCACGATGATCGGGATCGGGCACTCCCGCATCGCCTTGATCACCGCGCCGGTCATCTTGGTGAACTCCAGCAGCCGGTCGGCGTCCATCTTCAGCGTTTCGCCGATGATCTCGTTGACGTCGCCGCCGGAGCAGAACGCCCGCCCTTCGCCGCGCAGCACGAGCGCTCGCGTGTCGCCGCGCTGCGGGAGCTCGGTCAGCAGGTCGCGCAGGTCCGCGTACGCCTCGAAGGTGAGCGCGTTGAGCTTGTCCGGCCGGTCGAAGGTGACGGTGGCGACGCCGTCGGCGTGCTCGAAGCCGAAGTGCTCCCACTCGGCGGTGATGGGAACCGATCCGCGGAACGGGCTCATGGGGGCGTCCTCCCTGGGCGTGCCGGATGCCCGGAGCGTATCACTGAAATTTGACTGCCGTCACCGATGCGACATGCTTGACGAGGAGTATGGCGAGATATTGACTGTCGTCACATCAAGTGAATACTTGGGGCGAATCGCGTCGCCCCTGTCGTCGTTGGAGGGAGCGCTGCCGATGCAGCCCTCGTCGCAGTTATCGGTGTCCGGCCACGTCGACACGTTCTGCCGGGACAACCTGCCGCCGCGCGAGCAGTGGCCGCAGTTCCGGTTCGACCTGCCCGGGCTGGCGTACCCGGAGCGCCTCAACTGCGCCGAAGTGCTGCTGGACGACGCGGTGGCGCAGTGGGGGCCGGACCGACCGTGCCTGGTCACGCCGACCGAGCGCTGGACCTACGGAGAACTCCAGCGCCGCGCCGACCAGGTGGCGCAAGTGCTCGCAGAGGATTTCGGCCTGCGGCCGGGCAACCGGGTGCTGCTGCGCGGCCCGAACAACCCGTGGCTGGTGGCGAGCTGGTTCGGCGTCATCAAGGCCGGTTGCGTCGCGGTGACCACGATGCCGCTGCTGCGCTCCGGAGAGCTCGGCCAGCTGATCGAACTCACCCGCCCCGCCCTGGCGCTCTGCGATCACCGCTTCGCCGCCGAGCTCCGCGACGCGACCCCCGGTGTCGTGATCGCGACGTACGGCATCGACGCGGAGGGAAGCCTGGACCGCCGCTGCGCGACGAAGACCGGCGAGTTCACCGCGGTGCCGACGGCCGCCGACGACGTCGCACTGCTCGCGCCGACCTCCGGCACGACCGGAAAACCCAAGGCCACCATGCACTTCCACCGCGACGTGCTGGCCAATGCGGACACCTTCGCAAAGCACGTGCTCAAGCCAGACGCCGACGACGTGTTCACCGGAACCCCGCCGCTGGGCTTCACCTTCGGGCTGGGCGGCCTGGTCGTGTTCCCGATGCGCGTCGGGGCGTCGTCGCTGTTGCTGGAGAAGGCCGGCCCCGACGACCTGGCCAAGGCGATCGCGGAGCACGGCGTCACGGTGCTGTTCACCGCGCCGACGGCCTACAAAGCACTGCTGTCGGCCGACCGGGGCGCGGACCTGGCGACGCTGCGGCGCTGCGTGTCGGCCGGGGAACACCTGCCCAAGGAGGTGTGGGAGGCGTTCCACGCCCGGACCGGCATCAAGATCATCAACGGCATCGGCGGAACCGAGCTGCTGCACATCTTCATCTCGGCCGCCGACGGCGACATCCGGCCGGGCGCCACCGGCAAGGCGGTGCCCGGGTTCGAGGCGGTGGTGCTCGACGACGACGGCGAACCCGTGCCCGATGGCTCGGTGGGGCGCCTCGCGGTGCGCGGGCCGACCGGCTGCCGCTACCTCAACGACGCCCGGCAGCAGCAGTACGTCCAGCATGGCTGGAACATCACCGGCGACGCCTACGTCCGCGACGGCGACGGGTACTTCTGGTACCAGGCGCGCAACGACGACATGATCATCTCCGCGGGCTACAACATCGCGGGCCCCGAAGTGGAGGAGGCGCTGCTGGCGCACCCCGACGTGGTCGAAGCCGGGGTGGTGGCGTCGCCGGACGAGCAGCGCGGCTCGATCGTCAAGGCCTACGTGGTGCTGCGCGACGGACTGGCGGGCGACGCGGACAAGGCCGCCGAGCTGCAGGACTTCGTCAAGCAGCGCATCGCGCCGTACAAGTACCCGAGGGAGATCGAATTCCTGGAAGCCCTGCCCCGCACCAGCAACGGCAAGCTCCAGCGCTTCGTCCTCCGCGAGCGCGCCCGGCCCTGACCGCCCGTCTCCGTACTAGTTCTGCGCGACCGCCGCCCGGACTCCGTCCTCCGCAATTTCCATTGAAATCGAACCTTCGATTTCAATGGAAATTGCGGAACCGGGTGGCACGGGCAGAACTAGGCGCCGAGGCGTTCGTCGAGGATCTGGCGCAGTGCGGAGAGGCCGTCGTGGACTTCGGTGAAGCTGGTGCTCAGCGGGGCGAGTCCGATGCGGATCCCGTCGGGCGCGCGGAAGTCCGGGATGACACCGCGGTCCCAGAGCTGCTCGGTGACCTCCCGGAAGTCGGCCCGCCGCAGGGTGATGTGGCTGCCGCGGCGCTCGGGTTCGCGCGGTGACGCGAGCTGGACGCCGCGGTCGAACAGCCACGCCTCCGCCAGTTCGAGGGCGTACTGGGTCAGCAGCGACGACTTCGTGCGAACCGCCTCGATCCCCGCTTCTTCGAGCATGTCCAGGCTGGCGAGCAGGGGGAGCATCGCCAGGATCGGGGGCGTGCCGCTGAGCATGCTGCGGATACCGTCGGCGGGGCGGTAACCCGGGCCCATCTCGAACGGTTCGCGGTGTCCCATCCAGCCCCAGATCGGCTGTTGCGCGGTGCCCTGGTGGCGGTTGTTGACGTAGCCGAAGGCGGGAGATCCGGGCCCGCCGTTGAGGTACTTGTAGGTGCAGCCGACGGCGAAGTCGGCGTCCCACGCGTCGAGCTCAACGGGCACCGAGCCGACCGAATGGCAGAGGTCCCACAGCACCAGTGCGCCCGCCCGGTGCGCGGTGCGGGTGATCGCTGCGGCGTCGGCCAGGTAGCCGGAGCGGTACGCGACGTGGCTGAACACCACCAACGCGGTGTCGGGGCCCACTGCCGCGGCGACCTGTTCGTCGGTGATGCCCGCCGCCGGATCGGTCTCGATCCACTTGAGGACCAGGTCGCGTTCGGCGGCGATGCCTTCCAGGACGTAGCGGTCGGTGGGGAAGTTGTCGGTGTCGAGGACGATTTCGCGGCGGCCGGGCCGGGCGGCGACCGCGGCGCGGGCGAGCTTGTAGAGCATGACGGTGGTGGAGTCGGCTACGACAACCTGCCCGGCCTCGGCACCGAGCGCGGCCCTGCCGAGGCGGTCGCCGACCGCGACCGGCCAGTCGAGCCACTCGTCGGTCCAGCCCCTGATCAGGCGCTGTCCCCACTGCTGGTGGATGAACCGGTCCATGCGCTCGGGGAGCGCGCGGGCGGGGCGCCCCAGGGAGTTGCCGTCGAGGTAGGCGACGACGTCCGCGCCGTCGGGGGTCAGGAACCGCTCCCGGAAGCCGCGCAGCGGATCGGCTTCGTCCAGCGCATGCGCCTTCTCCAGGAGGCCGGTGCGGTCGGGCATGGCGTTCTTCCTCTGCTGGTGGTCGAGTCAGGACGTGGGGGACGGGTCGAGGACCTCGACCACCGAACGCACCTCCCGGAAACTACCGGGCGGGGCCCAGGACCGGTCGCCGGGATACCCACCCGGCGTGGTCAGGACGGCTCCGGCGGCCCGGACCGGATCGTCGGTGGCCATGCGGCGCAACGCGCACCGGTCGAACCACCGGCCCCGCCAGGCGGAATCGGCGATCCCCCAGTCCTCCTCGTCGCCGGGCACCGCGGGCTACCGGGTGATCTCGGTGCGCACCGCGTACAGCTCGGGGAAGAAGGTCAGGTCCAGTGCGTCGCGGAGGAAGGGCACCCCGCTGGACCCGCCGGTGCCCCGCTTGAACCCGATCGTGCGCTCCACGGTCTTGAGGTGCCGGAAGCGCCAGAACTGGAAGTTCTCCTCCAGGTCCACGAGTTCCTCGCATGCCTCGTAGGCTTCCCAGTTCTCCTCGGCCGACTCGTAGATCTGCCGGAAGACGGGCACGAGCTCGGGTGCGTAGGTGTGCGCGCGGCTGACGTCGCGCTCCAGCAGCGGCGCGGGGATCGGGTACCCGCAGCGGGCGAGGTGCCGGAGGAACTCGTCGTAGATGCTGGGGCGCCCGAGCAGCCCGGACAGCAGCGCGTGGGCGCGCTCGTCGTGGCGGAACACCTCCAGCATCTCGGCGTTCTTGTTGCCGAGGACGAACTCCACTGCGCGGTACTGGTAGGACTGGAATCCCGATGACCTGCCGAGGAATCCGCGGAACTGCACGAACTCCGTCGGGGTCAGGGTCGCCAGCACCGACCACTGCTCGGTGAGGGTGCGCTGGATGTGCTTGACCCTGGCCAGCCCCTTGAGCGCGGGCTGCAACCGGTCGCCCGCCAGGTGCTCGCAGGCCGTCCGCAGTTCGTGCAGCACGAGCTTGAGCCACAGCTCCGCCGCCTGGTGCTGGATGATGAACAGCAGCTCGTCGTGGTGCTCGGGTTCGCTGACGGGCTGCTGGGCACCGAGCAGCTGGTCGAGGTTCAGGTACTGGCCGTAGGACATGGCGGTGCGGAAATCCCTGACCACCTCGTCCTCGATGGGACGGGTGTTCGTCGCATCGACCATCGGTTCTCCTCACGCCCCGCCCGAGCGGGCGGAGCCGACGCCGGTTCATGTCGCATCCTATACGAACGTCACGAACAGACAATAGACGTTCAATTGGCGGAGCGCGTTCCGTCCATTGTGGATGAATCACCGTAGCCCTGCCGCGGCCGGGCGAGCGTGATCAGCGCCGATGCGGAGACGAGCACGAAGCCCAGCACCACGGCGGCCATCGACATGGCGGTGGTGCTGCCCAGCACGCCGGGCAGGGGCGCGGCCGCGGCGGCGAGCACGAACTGGGTCCCGCCGAGCAGGCCGGAAGCGGCTCCGGGGGCATCGCCGCCGACCGCGAGGACGATGGTCGTCGAAGCGGGCAGCGCCACGCCGAACCCGGAGGTCAGGCCGAACAGGCAGGCCCAGGTGGCCGGGAACGTGCTGATGCCGACCGCCAGCAGCGCGACCAGCGTGATCGCGGCGGCGACCATGACGGCCACCCCGATGACGAGCAGGGAGTTGAGCCGCACGCGTCCGGCCAGCCGTCCGAACACCGCACCGGCCACTGTGGTGCCGACGGCGTTCGTGGCGAAGACGAGGCTGTAACCGGTGGGGGACAAGCCGTAGACGTTCTGGAAGACGAACGGCGAGCCGGTGATGTAGGCGAACAGGGCGGCCAGTCCGCAACCCATGACGAGGAGGTGGCCGACGAGCTCGCGCCGCCGGAGCAATCCGCCCATGGCGGTGAGCGCGGCGCGCAGTCCGCCGGTCCGGCGCCGCTCGGCGGGCAGCGACTCAGGAACCCACGCCCAGACGGTGGTCATCAGCACCAGTCCGGTCGCGGCCAGCGCCACGAACACCAGGCGCCACGAGCCGACGCCGAGGACGAGGCCGCCGGCGACCGGTGCCAGCACCGGCGCGGTCATCGCGATCACGCTCAGCGTCGAGAGCTTGCGGGCCGCGCTGGGGCCGGTGAACCGGTCACTGATGACGGCCCGCCCGATGACGAGCCCCGCACTGCCTGCGGCCCCTTGCAGCAGCCGGGCGACGTCGAACACGGCGATGGTCGGGGCGAACGCGCAGACCAGGGACAACGCGGTGAACAGGCCGGAACCGGCCAGGAGCAGGCGTCGCCGCCCGGTCGCGTCGCTGACCGGGCCGAGCACGACCTGGCCGACGGCGAGCCCGACGAGGCACGCCGTCAGGGAGAGCTGGACGGCCGTTCCCGAGGTCGCGAACGAGGTGACGATCTGGGGGAAGGCGGGCGCGTACATGTCGGTGGCGAACGGCGATACCGCCGAGAGTCCACCTAGGACGATGATGAGCCGCCCCGTTCCTGCGCGCTGGGAAGTGGCTTCGATGCTGGCGTTCATCGGTCTCCATCGGAGGATGTCTGCTTCGGGGACGGCTGGTGCGCCGCTACGCGTCACATCGTTGGAGCCGGGGCGGTGCAGTGGTGTGGAGCGAGGTGCCCGCGCATGTGGAGCGCGGTGCTTTCTCAGGAATGCGCCTGCCTGAACCGCGCGGGGGTGATGCCCCGGTCGCGCCGGAAGGCGTAGCCGAAGTTGGTGGGCGAGGAGTAGCCGACCTCGTGCCCGATCCGGGCCACGGGCCAGTCGGTCTCGACGAGCAAAGCGGCGGCCCGGTCGAGGCGGCGACGCCGGTGGTGCGCCAGCACCGATGTCCCGTACAGCGCGCGGAATCCGGTCGTCAGACGCCGGACCGACATCGACGACGCGCGGGCCAGATCGGCCAGCGTCGGCGGTGCGTGGCGTTGCTGCCAGAGCAGCTCCGGAACGCGGCGCAACGCGGCCACCTCGTGGTCGTCCAGGACGAGCTCCCGGGCGTCTGCGGACGGGGGTGCCGCGAGCCCGTCGATCAGTGCGGCCAGCGCCGCCACGACCCGCGATTCCAGGAACAGCAGGCGACCCGGTGACGAGCGCCGGTGCACGAAGATCTCCTCTAGCGGGCCGGCCACCGCGCGCAAAGCGGCGGACCGGCCCAGATACCGTTCGCGCGCAACTTCTTCGGGCCCCGTGGCCGGCAGGGCGTCCGCGCCGCCGAGGTAGGACTCCAGCCCGCTCCAGGTCCCGGTGATCGACACCGCTCGGTATCGCTCGCCGTCGCCGTGTGCGACGGAGCCCCCGGTGGCGCACCGAGGGCTCAACGCCACCGAGCCGGTGTGCAGCTCGCCGACGCCGGAGTCGGTTTCGCTGACGCGCATGCGCCCGTCGACGCAGTGCTCCAGCTCGAAGTGGTCACCGGGGAACGCGTACCCGACCTGGTGCCCGCCGGTGAACGCGACGTCGTAGCGGGTGATGTGGAACCCGCTCCGCAACGACGTCACCTCGATCGTGCCGTCACCGACCTCGGGGCGAAGCCGATGCCGGACGGTGCCATCGCGGCTCTCGTCGGACTGAGCGATCGACGAGTAGTACGCCGCGCAAGTCCGGTCCAAGGCGGTGGAACCGGCCGCGCCGGAGATCAGGTGAACCCGAGCCACGAACCCACAGGTTAGTCCGCCCTTACCTGGGGCCGGCTGTCAGCTGATGCCGTGCAGGCGTGCGTGCAGGTGCCGGACCTCGGCGGCCAGCTCCGGATCCGGCCCCGCCACCGGGACGTTCGGTGCGACCGCGTTGATCGGCAGCGCGGCGACCTGGCCCGCCCCGATGCCCCACTCGCCGTGCCATGCGGTCAGCTGCTCGGTGCTCGTCGCGTAGACGATGCGCCCGAGGCCGACCCATGCGTGGGCGGCGCTGCACATCGGGCAGTGCTCGCCGGAGGTGTAGACGGTGCTCTCGCGGCGCTCGGCGGGGGAGAGGTGCTCGGCTGCCCAGCGCGCGATCTCGAACTCCGGATGCCGGGTGGCGTCGCCGTCCTTGACCCGGTTCCGGTCCGCGAAGCGGACCGCGCCCCGGGAGTCGACGAGCACGGAACCGAACGGCTCGTCCCCGTCCTCCAGCGCCTCGCGCGCGAGTTCGACGCAGCGCCGAAGATGCGCGTGGTCGTCCGCCGTGATGGTCTGATTTCCCTCCGCTTCATGCATCGGTCCACTCTAGCACATTTTGGTATACCAATATTCCGGGGAATGTGGCCGCCAATAATGGGACGAGGTATTTGTTTCGCGCGGGTTTCGGGCCGTACCGAGATTAATCTCGCAGGCTGGGACGATTCATTCATCCCCTCTCGAATCGCAGTCGTTGGTATACCGTCCTGCTCGTTCGTGATCTAGAAGAGGCGGATGAGACGCGGGTCGTTCCGAAGGTGATCGTGAGTGCGGTGGCTGCGGCGGTCGTCGCCATGCGACAGGGTGAAACGGCAGGAGTTCGTGCCGCAACCCCGCCATATCCGGCCAGCTACGCGCACCAGGACTAACGGCCTGCGTGAAAGCGGTCCACGGCGTGCTGGAGAAGCTGAATCATCGCCGGCACGTGCGTGTGCTCGGCGGCGGCCCAGCGCGTCCGCGCCTCGTCGGTCTCCTGCTGGTTGAAGTAGGCGAACACCAGAGCGTCATCCGTGCGCTGAACGACGATCTCGGGGAGCAGTCCGATGGCGGATCCCGCCCCGAGAAGCACGTGGTCCGGGGTGCGCTGCCGCACCTGCCAGCCGAGCACGTGGTCGTCGGACGGGATCGGGCCGAGTCGCACGCCGAGTGCGCCGAACCCGTTCGTCATGGCATCCCGCATCGCCGCCGGGTGGTCTTCGAGGGTCGCGCGAGCCCACTGCTCGGCGGTCCGGTCGGCCACGCCGTCGAACTCGGCGATGACGGCGTTCTGGTAGTCGATCCGGGCCAGCGTGCACAGGGCGAGCGCTCCGGGTGGTACCTCGATCTCGCGCACTGCGGCCGAAGTCTGCGTCGTGGACTCAACCATGGCTGCTCCTCCACGGGAAGTCGGATCGTTGGTGGCCCTTCGCCGGATCCACCATCCATTCAGTACTGTATGGATGACGCTAGTGGTGCCGGGAAGGCAGCGTCAACCCGGCGTGAGGCGATGCTTCAATTGGCCGAGCACGCGAGACCGAACAGGAGCAGGTCAAATGGCGCCACCGACCCGCACCCCGCCGAGCGCGTGGATCGAAGCCGGCCTGAAGGCCCTCGCGAGCGGGGGGCCGGACGCGGTCCGGATCGAGCCGCTGGCGAAGGAGCTCGGCGCCACCAGGGGCAGCTTCTACTGGCACTTCAAGGACCGCGGCGCGCTCCTCGAAGCGATGCTGAACACCTGGGAACAACGCAGCATCGACGAGGTGATCGACCAGGTGGAGACCGAGTGCGGAGACGCGAGGGACAAGGTCCGCAGAGCGGGCATGCTCACGTTCTCCGGCGAACTGGTCCCGATCGACCTGGCGGTCCGGGACTGGGCCCGGTACGACCCGGCGGTCGCCGAACGCCTCCGCCGAGTCGACAACCGCCGCATGGACTACGCCCGCGAACAGTTCCGGAAGTTCTGCACCGACGAAGACGACGTCGAAGCCCGCAGCCTGATCGCCTTCTCCCTCGCAATAGCCAAGCACCTGCTGGCGGCAGACCACGGCCCCCGAAGCCGAGCAGAAGTCCTCCACCTGGCCTCCACCCGCCTGCTGGCCTGATCACCGTGTCGGGGAAGCCGTGATCCACTTCGGTGGCAAGTGGCTGCGGCGGCGCTGCGCGGGAGGGTTCTGAATGGAGTTCATCAACGTCGAGTGGAATCCAGGGCGGGGAGGGTTCTGGATCGATCTCAGCGCTGGGAATAGGACGGAAAACCAGCTTCGGGGGGCGTGAGTGCGTCGACAACGACGCGGTCGACGCTGGGGAATATGTCCGCTGGGCTGGAACGGTCGAGACTCTGGGCTCAGCCTCAGGCTGCGTCGTTCTGGTCCCACCAGGAGTCGGCTGTGTCGTCGGTCCACTCGGCGAGGCGCGTTCCGATGTGGCCGGGGAAGTCTTCGAGGGCGTCCAGGCGCCGGCTGATCTCCGCCTGGACGACGAGCGCTTCGCGGCGGTGCCGTTGTACGAGGTCCCAGCACTGCTGTTCGAGCGCGTGGTTCATGCAGAGCTCGGCGAGCTTGACGCGACGATCGAGTTCGTCCAGGGGGCAGGAAGTCAGTGACTCGGTGTGGGATTGCAGGATGAGCTGGGACATGGTCACACACCCCGATTCGTCGGCGGATGGCTGTTTCGGTCGCGCAATCCACTGTGACGCCCGACACCTGTGCCGCGTACGAGGTGAACTACTCATGGCACGCCCGCATTCGGCCTGAGTAGTGCGCCGGGCCGCGGACGCTCGACGGGTGGCGATAGGACCGGCCCCCGTGGGTGCTGCCGGATTTATCCTGGGCTCGGCCCATCTGCGGCCTGCGGTGGGCTGACCGCTGCGAGCCAGGTCGGATGCGGAGGTACCTGGTGGGGAACGCCGGGGTTTCGATCGCCCTGTTCACTCGGGACCTTCGGGTGCACGACAATCCCGTGCTGTCCGCGGCCGCCGCGGCGGCTCGGGTCGTTCCGCTGTTCGTGCTCGACGAGGCGATCATCGGCGGGTACCACCCGTGCCCGAACCGGGCGGCGTTCCTCGCCGAGAGCCTGGCCGACCTCGATGCGGGACTTCGCGAGCGCGGAGGCCGGCTCGTCGTCCGCCGCGGGTGCGTGGTGGCGGAGGTCAGCCGGGTCGCGGAGGAAGTCGGTGCCGACGAGGTGCATGTGGCCGCCGACGTCAGCGGCTACGCCCAGCGTCGCCTCCGGGAGCTGCACCGCGCATTATCGGCCGCGGGCCGCGACCTGGTGGTGCACGAGGCCGTGATCACCGCGGTTCCAGCGGGAGAGGTGACGCCCCAGGGCAAGGACCACTTCGCGGTGTTCACCCCCTACTACCGCCGCTGGTCGACGGCGCCGAAGCGCCGCCCGCTCGGATCACCCCAATGCCTGGCGATGCCCCGCCTGAGCGCGGGGCGGACTCCCTCGGCGGCACAGCTGTGCGCAGGTGAGACCTCGCCCGACCGGCCCGTCGGAGGGGAAAGCGCGGCGCGGCGCTTGTTCGACGAGTGGACCCGGTCGGTGCGCGACTACGCGGACGACCACGACGATCTGGCGGCGGACAACACGTCGCGGCTGTCGCCCTACCTGCACTTCGGCTGTCTGTCCCCAGTGGAACTGGTCGACCGGGTCGGCACCGGCGATCCCGGCGCCGAAGCGTTCGTGCGGCAGGTCGCCTGGCGCGATTTCCACCACCAGGTGCTGGCTGCTCGACCAGCGGCCTCGCAACACGACTACCGGTCTCGGGGAGACCGGTGGCGCCACGACGAGCACGCGCTGGAGGCGTGGAAGCAGGGCCGCACGGGCTACCCGATCGTCGACGCCGGCATGCGCCAGCTGGCCCGCGAAGGCTGGATGCACAACCGGGCCCGGTTGATCGCCGGGAGTTTCCTCGCCAAGACGCTGTACATCGATTGGCGCCGGGGTGCCCGGCACTTCCTCGACCTGCTGGTCGATGGCGACATCGCCAACAACCAGATGAACTGGCAATGGGTCGCGGGCACCGGCACCGACACCCGCCCCAACCGCGTCCTCAACCCGTTGGCGCAGGCGAAGCGCTACGACCCGAACGGCGACTACGTGCGCCGCTACGTGCCGGAGCTGCGCGGCATCGACGGCGGCGCCGTGCACCAGCCCTGGCGCCTCGACCCCGGCATCCGGCGGCGGTTGGACTACCCGGAGCCGATCGTCGACCTGGACGAGGGCGCCCAGCGCTTCCGAACCGCCCGCCGGGCATGAGGCGCGCCGGTCATCGCGGTGCGGTGTGCGCGGTGGAGCCGCGGATGACGAGTTCGCTGGGGAACTCCTTCTTCCTGGGGGACAACGAGCGGTCGTCGACCCGCTCCAGCAGGAGGCGCACGGCGGTTCTTGCCATTTCCGCGATCGGTTGCCGGACCGTGGTGATGTCGTAGGAATCCCACGACGTCAGCGCGATGTCGTCGTATCCGATCACCCACACGTCCTCGGGGACGCGCCGGTTCAGGGACACAGCTCCGTCGACCGCGCCGAGCGCGGTCAGGTCGTTGGCGCAGAAGACCGCCGTGGGCGGGTTCTCCTGGGCGAGCAGTTCGCGCATCGCCGACCTGGCGACGTCGTGGGCGAATCCGCCCTGGGCCGTGAGTTCTTCGGCCAGCGGCCGACCGAGCTCCGCCAGGCGGTCGCGGAATCCGCGCTCCCGGTGCCGGGCCGTGCTCGGCAGCTCGGGGCCCCGCAGGAAGCCGATCCGGGTGTGCCCGGTGGCGACCAGGTAGTCGGCGACCGCTCGGCCGCCGGCGATGTTGTCGGTGGTGACCTGGTCGCAGTCCAGCGAATCCAGCCCGCGGTGCAGCAGCACGATCGGCTCTCCCCGCCGGAGCGCGTCGGCGAGCTGCTCGGACCCTTCGGTGACGGTGGTGAAGATCAGGCCGTCGACGGTGCCTTCGTCCAGCGCTCGCAGGGCGCTTTCCCCGCCGGGGTCGGGTGCGTTCCACAGGACCATCCGCTGACCGGCCGCGTCCAGCGCTTGGCCGACCGCTTCCAGCAGCTGCGGGTAGAAGGGGTTGGTGATGTCGGCGACCACGACGCCGACGGTCGAGGTGCGCCGGGTGCGCATGGTCCGCGCCGCGGCGTGGGGCCGGTAGCCGGCTTGCTTCATCGCGGTCAGGACGCGTTCGCGGGTTTCCGGCGCGACCTTGTCGCTGCCCTGCAGGACCCGGGACACCGTCATCTGCGAAACGCCGGCCAACTGCGCTACGTCCCGGCTGGTGACCACCGAGCACCTCCAAGGGCTGGATCGAGGGAGTTCGAACTGCGGGTTTACGTAAACATGCTACCGGTCTACAGTGCGATGTGTACGTAAACATGCGAAGGGATCACGGCACCATGGCTTTCGCGCTCAAGGCCCCGGCCACCAGTTCGGCGGCGACCACCACCTCGTTGCCCGACGTGCAGGAGAAGGTCGAGGCGATCGTCGCCGACATCCGCGCCCGCGGTGACCAGGCGGTTCGCGAGTACTCGGCGAAGTTCGACAACTGGCAGCCCGAGTCGTTCCGGCTGTCGCCCGCGCAGATCGAGGAGATCGTTTCGCGGGTTCCGCAGCAGGTCATCGAGGACATCGAGTTCGTCCAGCGGCAGGTTCGGGCCTTCGCCGAGCGGCAGCTGGCGTCGATGCAGGAGTTCGAGGTGGAAACGCTGCCCGGCGTCCACCTGGGCCAGAAGCACATCCCGGTCGCCGCGGCCGGTGCGTACGTGCCGGGCGGTCGTTACCCGCTGCTGGCCTCGGCGCACATGACGATCCTGACGGCCAAGACCGCCGGGGTGCCGCGCGTGGTGGCCTGCACGCCGCCGATCCGCGGCGAAGTGCCGGACGCGACCGTGGCCGCCATGCACCTGGCCGGGGCGGACGAGATCTACCTGCTCGGCGGTGTGCAGGCGGTGGTGAGCATGGCGCTGGGCACCGAGACCATCGCGCCGGTGGACATGCTGGCCGGTCCCGGCAACGCCTTCGTCGCGGAGGCCAAGCGGCAGCTGTTCGGGGAGATCGGCATCGACCTGTTCGCCGGCCCCACCGAGGTCCTGATCGTGGCCGACGAGACCGCCGACCCCTTCGTGGTGGCGGTGGACCTGCTGAGCCAGGCCGAGCACGGCCCGGACTCGCCGGCGGTGCTGATCACCACCTCGGAAGCGCTGGGCCGCTCGGTCATCGAGCACATCGACGGCCTGCTGCCGGAGATGCCCACCCGCGACAACGCCGCGCCCGCCTGGCGCGATCACGGCGAGGTGCACGTCGTCGAAAACCTCGACGAGGCTTACGAACTCGCCGACACCTACGCCAGCGAGCACGTCCAGATCCTGACGGCGCAGCCCCGCGAGGCGCTGGCGAAGATGCGCAACTACGGTGCGCTGTTCCTGGGCGAGGGGACCTGCGTGTCCTACGGGGACAAGGTCATCGGCACCAACCACGTGCTGCCCACCCGCGGCGCCGCCCGCTACACCGGTGGGCTCTGGGTCGGCAAGTACCTCAAGACCGTGACCTACCAGGAAGTCACCGACCAGGCCTCCAGCGCGAAGCTCGGCGAGGTGTGCGGACGCGCGGCCCGCGTCGAGCTGTTCGAGGGCCACGCCCGGTCCGGCGATGTCCGGGCCGCCAAGTACGGCGGCGCGCAGCTGCCCTGGGCGCCCGACGCATTCGCCCTCTCCTGACCAGCCACACCGAAAGGCGCACCGCGCATGTCCTCCAACGCAACGACGCGTGCCGGGGTCCCGTCGGCGTCGAGAACGTTGACGTCCAGCACCATCGGCAGCGTCATCGAGTGGTACGACTTCACCATCTACGGCACCGCTGCCGCGCTGATCTTCAACCAGCTGTTCTTCAGCAACATCAGCCCGGCCGCGGGCACGCTGGCCGCGTTCGGGACCTTCGCGGCGGGCTTCATCGCCCGCCCGGTGGGCGGATTCGTGGCCGGCCACTACGGTGACCGGCTCGGCCGCAAGGCGACCCTGGTGATGACCCTGACGCTGATGGGCCTGGCCACCACGCTCATCGGTCTGCTGCCCACCTACCAGCAGATCGGCATCGCGGCCCCCGCGCTGCTGGTGCTGCTGCGGCTGGTCCAGGGCTTCGCGGTCGGCGGCGAGTGGGGCGGGGCGGTGCTGATGGCCGTCGAACACGCGCCGGACGGCAAGCGCGGCCGCTACGGCGCTTGGCCGCAGACCGGTGTGTCGGCCGGACTGCTGCTGGGCACCGGGGTGTTCAGCCTCGTCTCGCTGCTGCCGGAACCGCAGCTGATCAGCTGGGGGTGGCGGATCCCGTTCCTGGTGAGCATCGTGCTGGCCCTGGTCGGCCTGTACATCCGGTTCCGGATCACCGAGTCCGAATCCTTCGTAGCGGCCACCGAATCCGGCGGACCGTCGCGCCGGCCGCTGGTCGAGGTGCTGCGCACCCACCCGAAGCAGATTCTGATCGCGATCGGCGTCCGCTTCGCCGAAGGCGGGAACTACTACGTGTTCACCGTTTTCATCCTCACCTACATCACCCAGCAGCTCGACCTGCCGCGCCAGGCCGGGCTGACCGGGGTGATGCTCGCGGCCGCGTTGAACATCGCCGCGCTGCCGCTGTGGGGTGCGTTGTCGGATCGCGTCGGCCGCCGGCCGGTGTTCATCGGAGGTGCGCTGTTCATGGCCGCCTACGCGTGGCCGTTCTTCTGGCTGGTCGACACCAGGTCCCCGGCGCTCATCGCGCTCGCCCTGGCCATCGCGCTCGCGGTGCCGCACGGAGCGGTTTTCGCGCCCATCGCGGCGTTCTACACCGAACTGTTCGAACCGCGCGTGCGGTACAGCGGTGTGTCCATCGGCTACCAGATGGGCAGCGTGCTGCTGGGCGGCTTCACCCCGCTGCTGGCGACGTCGCTGATCCTGTGGTCCGACGGAGCTTCGTGGAGCGTGGCGGCGCTGGTCGCCGCCGGGGCGCTCATCGCGGCCGCCTCGATGTACGTCGCCCCGGAAACCTTCCGCCGCAGCCTCGCCGCGCCGCGGAACGCGCCGGAGCGGCGAGTCGGCGCGTGAACAGCCGTGCGTGCTTTGCGTCGCTATGGCAGCACAAAGTACGCACGGCTCCGGGCCTGCCGGAACGTTGTTCCAGGCCACCATGCGGCGGACAAAACCCCGAAACTCCAGGCGCCCCGGAACATTCTCGGGCGGTGAGGTGCCGGCTTGGCGGACCTGTTCACAGTTCGGGCAGCCGGCTGATGTCGAGATCCGTGCCGGCGATCTCGGTGCGCAGTTCGTTGAGCCGCTGGTACTGCTCGACCGCCGAAGTGCGTTCGGCGGCGGCGAGTTCCAGCACGAGGGCGTGCACGATGGTCAGCGGTGCGATGAGCTCGTTCGCCGCTCCCTCGGTGGAGTCGGGCAGCGGTAGCACGGTGTCGGCCTGTGTTTCCCCGGCCTCGTCGATGGCCTCGGTCAGCAGCACGCTGCGCGCGCCGATCCGGTGCGCCTGGTCGAGGACGATGCCGATCTCGCGGAACACCCGCAGCGGCGCGATGACGACCACCGCGTGCGCGGGTTGCAGCCTCAGGAGTTCGTCGGCGAGGCGGAAGCCGGTCGCGGTCCAGGAATCCGCCGGCCTGCCCGCGCGCCGCAGGCTCAGCGCCAGGTGGTCGGCGATGGCGGCGCTGGGGCCGATCCCGTAGGCCCAGATGTGCTCGGCGTCGTTGAGCGCTGCGACGGTGCGCGACCAGTCGGCGCTGTCGATGAGCGCGGGCACTTCGCCGAGAAGGGTGAGCCCGGCGTCGATCACGGGTTGCAACACGCCGTGCTCCGGGCGCAGCCGCTGCACCCGGTCGTCGAGGACCTGCGCGGGGTCGCGGCGGCGGGCTAGGTGGTCGACGAGGCTGCGCTTGAGGTCGTTGAGCCCGTCGAAGCCGAGCTTGCGCGCTGTGCGGATGACGGTCGCGTCGCTGGTGCCGGTGACTTCGCCGAGTTTGGCGGCCGAGGAGATCGCTGCCTCCTCGGGATGCCGTTGCAGGTAGTCGGCCACCGCTCGCTCGCCGCTTGCGAGCTTGCCCGCCCGGTTTCGGATGCGTTGGCCCAGCGACTCGCTACGTGAAGTGTTCACGTCGTCCATTGTGCCACCGCGAAGTGAATGCTACGTTTCTGGCCTGTTGGAGCCAATGCTCCCGACCTCCTGCGGAGACGGTGATGAAACCAGTTCAGCAGTCGAGCGTCGCCGTGATCGGGGTGGGCACGATGGGCAGCCAGCTGCTGCACCGGCTCGCCGCCGACGGTCTCGCGGTGACCGGCTTCGAGCAGTACGACATCGGCCACGAACGCGGCGCGGCCGGCGGTGAAACGCGCATCTTCCGCGTCGCCTACAAAGAAGGCGGTGACTACGTCCCGCTGCTGCGCGAAGCGCGCTCGGCGTGGCAGGAACTCAGCGCACGTACGGGTGTCCCGCTGCTCGAACCCTGCGGCGCGATGACCATCGGGTCGGCCGAGGACCCCGATGTGCGCACCGTCGTCGACGTGACCGAGCAGTGGGACCTCGACGTCGAACAGCTCGACCACCGCGAGGCCGTCCGCCGGTTCCCGCAACACCGGCTCTTCCCGGACGACGTCGTGCTGCTCGACCGCCAAGGCGGCCTGCTGCATCCGCAACGCGCGATCGCCGGAACGACCCTGCTCGCGGAGAAGGCCGGCGCGAGGCTGCACACCGGCACCACCGTCGAGGATGTCGTCGACGACGGCAACGGCGTCGCCGTGCACTTCCGCCGCGGCGAGGAGATCCAGGTCGAGAAGTTCGACCAGGCGGTCTTGTGCACCGGGCCGTGGATCACCCGGAGCGTGCCGATGCTCGCCCGCGACGTCGAGATCCGGCGCGCGGTGCTGTGCTGGTTCGAGACCGCGGAGAACTGGGGCCCGGAGTCCTTCCCGGTGGGAATACGGCGCAGCGGAGGGGAGAACACCTTCTCCTTCTTCCCGGACGTCGGCGGCGGGGTGAAGATCAACCTGCACGTGCCGAAGTCCACCGTGGACGATCCGGACCTGCTGGATCCGGTGGTGGCACCCGAGTACGTCACCAGGGTGTCCGAGGCGGTGTCGAGCTGCCTGCGCGGGCTGGCGCCGCGCCCCACCGCGGTGCGGACCTTCATGGAGGGCTACACCGCGGACAACCACGGCATCATCGGCCGCGACCCGCACCGGCCGAACGTGCTGGTGATGGGCGGCTTCTCCGGTCACGGCTTCAAGCTGGCACCGGTGTTCGCCAGAGCGGCCGCAGAGCTGCTCCGCACCGGCCGCACCGACGTGCCGATCGACCACTTGTCGCTGTCCCGCCTCCGCTAGAGGCGGGTCGAACGATCCACGTCGCGGTGGGGCAGCGGCGCCTCGGCCGCCGTCCCGGCCCGGGACGTCCACTCCGCTTGCTCACACAACCCTTGAGGAATGCCATGCTGCGCATCGGTATCGACGTCGGCGGCACGTTCACCGACGTGACCGCGCTGGACACGTCCACCGGCCGGTTCCACATCCACAAGCTGCCCTCCACCACCGACGACCAGTCGGTCGCGGTCGCCGACGGTGTCCGCGAGGTGCTGCGCCTGGCCGGCGCCGACGCCGCCGACGTCGGCTACCTGGGCCACGGCACCACCGTGGCCACCAACACCGTGCTGGAATCCAACGGCGCCCGCACCGCCTTGGTGACCACCGCGGGCTTGCGCGACATCATGGAGATCGGCCGCCAGCAGCGTCCCGACCTCTACGACATGAACGCCGACAAGGCGCCACCGCTGGTGCCGCGGTCCCAAGTGCACCCCGTGGTGGAGCGGATGTCGGCCGAGGGCAAGGTGCTCGAACCGCTCGACACCGACGACCTCGCGGCGGTGATCGACCGGGTGCGCGCCGACGAACCCGAGGCCGTCGCGGTGTGCTTCTTGCACAGCTACCGCAACGCGAACCACGAGCTGGAGGTCGCGGAACGGCTGCGCGCGGCGCTGCCCTCGGTCTACGTGTGCGCCTCCGCCGAGATCGCACCGGTCTTCCGCGAGTTCGAGCGGTTCTCGACCACTGTGGTCAACGCCTACGTCGGGCCGCGGATCAACCGCTACATGTCGCGGCTGGCCGAGCGGATCCGGGCCACCGGGGTGCCGGTCGAACCCAAGGTGATCGGCTCCAGCGGCGGGATGATGTCGTTGGCATCGGTCGGCCGCTACCCGGTCACGACGCTGCTGTCCGGGCCGTCGGCCGGCGTGGTCGCCGCGTCGCAGGTGGCCGGCCAGGCGGGCTTCGAGAACCTGATCACCTTCGACATGGGCGGGACCAGCACCGATGTCTGCCTGGTGCGCGACGGCCGCGCGCTGGTGTCCGCGCAGCGGCGCATCAACGACCGCCCGGTGCGCACCCCGTCGCTGGACATCCACACCGTCGGTGCCGGTGGCGGCAGCATCGCCCGGGTCGACACCGGTGGGGCGCTGGAAGTCGGCCCCAGCAGCGCCGGATCCCAGCCTGGACCCGCCGCTTACGGACGCGGCGGGGTCGAGCCCACCGTCACCGACGCCAACGTGCTGCGTGGACGGTTGAACCCGGAGCACATCCTCGGCGGCGCCCTCGCCGTCGACCACCCGGCGGCGGCGCGGGCGGTGGACGGCATCGCCGCCGCGATGGGCGCCGACCGGGCGGTGGCCGCACGCGGCATCGGCCGGATCGCGGCGGTCAACATGGCCGGTGCGGTGCGCAAGGTCTCGGTGGAGGCCGGCGAGGACCCGCGCGGCTACGTGCTGGTCGCCTTCGGCGGCGCAGGGCCGCTGCACGCCGTCGAGGTCGCGCGCGAGGTCGGCATGAGCACCGTGCTCGTGCCGCCGAACCCGGGAACGCTGTGCGCGCTCGGCCTGCTCGTCACCGACATCCGCACCGAGTTCGCCAAGGCGGTGCTGGCCGACGCGGCCGACAGCGACCTCGACAAGCTCAACGAAGCGCTGCACGAGGTGCACGGCGCGGCCCAGGAGTGGCTGGCCGCCGAAGCACCCTCCGATGTGGACACGGCCATCACCGGCGTGGCCAGGATGCGCTACGCCCGGCAGAACTTCGAGCTCTCCGTGCCACTTCCGCAGCAGGTGATCGACGCGGCGCGGTTCGACGCCGCCGCGCTCGCCGCGCTCTCCACCGCCTTCCACGACCAGCACACCAAGAGCTACGGCTTCGCCCACCGCGACGCCCGGGTGCAGATCGTGGAGGTGCAGCTGACCCCGGCGGCGGTGGTGGACAAACCCGAACTGCCCGCTATCGAAGCAGGAACCGACCCCGCCGACGCGTTGCTGGGGCATCGACCGGTGGACTTCGACGAGACCGGCGTGGTCGACACCCCCGTCTACGACCGGTCGGGCCTGCGCGCGGGCACCGTGCTGCCCGGCCCCGCCATCGTCGAACAGCTCGACACCACCACGGTCATCACCCCGTCGGCCGCCGCGCACGTCGACCGCTACGGCAACCTCGTCATCGAACTGGAGCAGCGATGAACACTCCCGACCCGATCACCGTGCAGGTCATCGGCGCGTCCCTGGTGACCATCGCGGAGGAGATGGGCGCGGTGCTGCGCCGGGCCAGCTACTCGACCAACATCAAGGAACGGTCGGACTGCTCCACCGCGCTGTTCGACGAGCGCGGCAAACTGGTCGCCCAGGCCGAGAACATGCCGATCCACATGGGATCGATGACCGGCCTGATCGACTCGCTGGAAGCCTCCGCGCTGACCGTGCGGCCCGGCGACGTGTTCATCACCAACGACCCGTACCACGGCGGCGGCACCCACCTGCCGGACATCACGATGGTCAAGCCGGTCTTCGACGGCGGTGAGCTCATCGGCTACAGCGCCAACATCGCGCACCACTCCGACATCGGCGGCCGGGTGCCGGGCAGCAACGCCGGCGACTCGAACTCCCTGTTCCAGGAAGGATTGCGGATCCCACTGGTCAGGTTCGCGACCGCGGCCGGGGTCGAGCAGGCACCGCTGGCATTCGTCGAGCTCAACTCGCGACTGCCCCAGGAGCGGCGCGGCGACATGCTCGCCCAGCTCGCCTCCGTGGAGATCGGGGAGCGGCGGCTGCGCGAGGTGCACCGGCGCCACGGCCGCGAGACCGTCCGCGCCGCTACCGCACACCTGCTGGAGCACTCCCGGAAACGGCTGTCGGCGGCGCTGCGCGCGGTCCCCGACGGCACCTACCGGTTCCGCGATCGCATGGACCCCAGCGACGGCCCCGCCACCGAGATCGTGGTGGCCGTCACCATCGCCGGCGACCGGGTGGCGCTGGACTTCGCCGGCACCGGCCCGCAGAGCCCGGTCGGCATCAACGTGGTGCGCCCGGCGCTGGAAGCCACCGTCTACTACGCCTTGAAAGCAGTGCTGGACCCGGGGATCCCGCCCAATGGCGGGTTCTTCGACGCCGTCGAGATCAGCGCGCCGCACGGCAGCATCGTCAACCCGGTCGAGCCCGCGCCGGTCACCGCTCGAACCGACACCTGCCAGCGGGTCGCCGACGTCGTGCTGGGTGCCTTGGCCGATGCGGTACCGGAACGGGTACCCGCGGCCAGCCACAGCACCGTCACGTACGTGACGTTCTCCGGGGAGCACGACGGGGAGTTCTTCGTCTACCCGGAGGTGGTGGCCGGCGGCGGCGGAGCCCGGACCGGCAAGGACGGCATGGACGCCATCCAGGTGCACATCACCAATTCCTCGAACCTGCCCATCGAGGCGCTGGAGCAGGAGTACCCGCTGCTGGTCGACACCTACGAGCTGATCCCCGACTCCGGCGGCGCGGGCACCCACCGCGGCGGTCTCGGCGTGCGCCGGGACGTGCGAATCCGCTGCGACCACGCGGAATTCTCCGCGCACGCCGACCGGCAGGCGTCCCGTCCGTGGGGCTTGCGCGGCGGTCAGGACGGCAGCCCCGGACGGTTCGTCATCAACCCCGGCCGCGCCGATGAACGCCGGCTGCCGGGCGGCCGGATCTCCGGTGTGCAGCTGCGCGAAGGCGACGTGCTCCGGGTGGAAAGCCCGGGCAGCGGCGGCTTCGGCGACCCCGCGCAGCGCTCGGCCGCGCAGGTGCGCGAGGACCTGCGCAACGGCCGCATCACCGAACGAGCAGCGCGCGAACACTACGGACCCACCTCGGCCGACTGACTCCCGGCACCGATTGGAGTGCAGGCATGACGACAGCATCGACCGTTTCCGCGCCTCCGGACAGATCCCTGGTCCGCCGGGTGACCTGGGCGACCTGGTCCGGTTGGGGCCTGGACGGCTTCACCAACCAGATGTTCCCGCTGGCGCTCGGCGGCATCATCGCCGCGCTCGGCCTGACCACGGCCCAGGGCGGTCTGGCCACCTCCAGCGCGCTCATCGCCTCGGCAGTGGGTGGTGTGGTCGGCGGACGCCTGGCCGACCGGTTCGGCCGGGTCCAAGTGCTGGTGCTGGTGATCAGCGCCTACGCCCTGTTCACCGGCCTGACCGCGACCGCGCAGAACTTCGAGCAGCTGCTGATCTGGCGCACCCTCGAAGGGTTCTTCTTCGGTGCCGAGTGGCCGGTGGGTGCGGCGCTGATGGCCGAGTACGCGGCACCGGAGCGCCGGGGCCGGGCACTGGCCTGGATCCAGTCGGCGTGGGCGGTCGGCTGGGGCGTGGCCAACCTCGCCTACGTGCTCAGCCACGCGTGGCTGCCGGAAACCATCGCCTGGCGGGTGATGTTCGCCGTCGGCATCCTGCCGGCAGTGGTCGCCTTGCTGATCCGCCGGAACCTGCGCGATGTCCCGACCGTCCGGGTGCGGCGCGAACCGCGGCAGAAGGGCGCCTTCGGCGAGCTGTTCGCTCCGGGGCTGCGCAAGTACACCGTGCTGGGCACCCTCTTCGGCGCCACCGGCCTGGCCAGCACCTACGCCCTGCAGACCTGGATTCCGCTCTACCTGAAGGAAGAACGCGGTCTGAGCGTGAGCAGCACGGCGCTCTACATCTGGTTCATGATCGTCGGCAACTGGCTCGGCTACGTGCTCGGCGGTCACGTGCACGACCGGATCGGACGACGCCGGGCGTTCACGCTCTTCTACCTGGGCACGGCGGTTTTCGGATTCCTGTTCATGGCCGTTCCGGTGAAGGCGCTCTGGTACAACCTGCTGCTCGCGGCCGTGGTCGGGTTCTTCATCTCGGCCCAGGCATCGGGCAAGGGGGCATTGTTCACCGAACTGTTCCCGGCACGGGTGCGCGGGACCGGGGCGGGCATCACCTACAACGTCGGCCGCGGTGTCGCGGCGTTCAGCCCGGCGCTGATCGGCTGGGCATCGGACGGCATGGGGCTGGGCAGCGCCATCGTCGTGGTGCTGCTGGTCTGCACGGCGTTGACCGTCCTGTTCATCTGGCTGCTCCCGGAAACCAAGGGCCGGGTGCTCGACTAGGGGACTTCGCCGGAGCAAGAAGAGATCACCGGCACCACCTGTCCGGTGAGAACTCGGCACACACATGGAGAACTGAGAACTCGATGGAGAGATTCCTCCCCACCAAGCGCAGGACGCTTCCAGTCGCGTTTCTGAGCGCCCTCACGGCCGCCGCACTTCTGTCCACAGTGGCGTCGGCTGCCGAGCCGCCGACCACGGCTGAACCGGCCGCGACGGCGGAGCAAATGCCACCGGCCACGGCTGGTCCGGTCGCGACGGCGAAGCAAGTGCCGACACCGACCATCACCGGCCCGGTCCCGGTGGCGATGCCGCCTGGTACCGACCTCACGCACAACTACCCGCAGCTGGCGGCGGAGCCCGGCTTCGACCTGTCCCAGCGCGGTTACGTCGAGGAGGAGTACTTCTTCGGAGGAAAGGCGACGCGCTACGACACGCCGCCGATGGCCGACGGCGTCGCATTGTCCACCGGCAATCCGTACAAGACCCGGATGATCGTCCGGCGCCCGGACAACCCCGCGAAGTTCAACGGCATCGTGGTCGTCGAATGGGTCAACGTGACCTCGGGGTACAACCTCGACGTCCACTGGCAGGAATCTCGTGACTACCTGACCCGCGAAGGCTATGCCTACGTGGGCGTGTCGGCGCAACGCGTCGGCGTGCAGCAAGAGCCCTACGGCCTGACCGCGTGGAGCCCGGCCCGCTACGGCACGCTCGACGTCACCGCAGGTGGCACGATCACCGATGACTCGCTGTCCTACGACATCTTCTCCCAGGCCGGACAGGCTGTTCGAACCAACCCGGCCGTGCTCGGCGGACTGCGACCGGCCACCGTGCTGGCGGTCGGGCAGTCGCAGTCGGCGTCGCGGCTGGCGCTGTACTACAACTCGATCCAGCCGCTGGCCCAGGTGTACGACGGCTTCATGCTCTTCGTGGGCAGCGGTGGACCGTTCCGGACCGACATCCCCACGAAGCTGCTGCGCATCAGCACCGAGACCGAGGTCTTCCTGAACCGGGTGCCGCACCAGGCGGATTCCGGGGTCTTCCGCTCTTGGGAGATCGCGGGTGATTCGCACGTCGACTACTGGTTCATGATGAATCGCATGCAGGGCGTCGCGCGAGACGGCCTGAAGCCCTTCTCGTTCACCTGCGACCGGCCGCCGCTGAGCCACGTCGACACCAAGAACGTGCTCAACGCCGGGTATCACCACCTCGTCGACTGGGTTCGCCACGACAAGCAGCCGCCCACCGCGCAGCCGATCCGGACGGCGCCCACGCCGACCGGGGTGGCGATCCCGCGCGACGAGAACGGGCTCGCGTTCGGCGGCATCCGGCTGGCCGAAGTCGACGCGCCGATCGCGACCAACACCGGCGAGAATTCGGGGCAGGAACTCTGCCGCCTGTACGGATCGCACCAGCCCTTCACCGCGGAGAAGATCGCCTCGCTGTACCCGACCCACGACGCCTACGTCCGAGCGGTGCGCGACGTGACGAAGCGGAACCTCCGGGAGGGCTTCATCCTCCAGCACGACGCCGGTGAAACCGTCCGCGAAGCGGAGGCATCGCGAGTCGGGACGTCGAACCCGCTGCCGATCCCATAACCACGACCGGTACCGGCAAAGATCACCGACTGCCTGGCACTGCAACGCCGGGCAGTCGGCGATCGACGTCCCGTGTTGGACTGGACGGTCAGCTTTGGTCGTGGAGGAATGCGGGGATTTCACCGCGGGTCGGGTAGTTCGGCAAGGGTGCCGGCTCGCTTTGCAGGAATGCGTTGACGACGGCGTAGGCTCGTTCGTCGTTGTCGTCGAGGCCGTTCCACATGTGGTGTCCGACGCCGGGCATGTACTGGGTTCGCTCGATGGCGGGATCGTTGGCCAGAACGGTGGTCGCCCATTGACGAATCTGCGAAGAGCACTCGGCGATCATCAGCATTGCGGGGATGTCGGAGCGCCCAAGTTGCGCAGCAATCGAGGATGAGTCCTTGATCGTCTGCTGGAACTGCAGGCTCGGGGCAGGGCTGAAGGAGAAGTTCTCGGCCGTGTCCTCGGTGGGGATGCGGTCAGCATCCTGTGCGCAGTAAGCGGATGCGGTGTCGCTGCCGAGGTCGGCGGCTGTGAAGGCGTTGTCGGCTTCGGCCTGCCCGATCAGCCCGGTATCGGGCGAGAGGAGCCCAAGTCGCATGAGGCCGAGCGCGACGGCATACCTGGGGACATCCGTGGAGCGCGGGCCGCTCGGGGCCGGAGCGAGGCCGCGCGCGGTCGGCAGTCCTTGTTGCCCGGTGATCCGCGCTGTGGGGCCGTCCATCGGGCCAGGCTCGGCGATGATCGCTTTGTGCACGCGGGCGGCGACGTCCGGCTCGGCCAGGGCCCGGGTGAGGATGCCCCCTCCTGCGGAGAATCCGAGGACGTCGACCCGGCCCTTGTCCAGGTGGTCGATGAATGCTCCGAGGTCGCGGACCGATCTGGAGGGGTTGTACTGATCCATGGGAAGCAGCTCGCTTCGTCCACCGCCGGCTTGCTCGTAGGCGTAGACGTCGTAGCCCTGTCGTGCCAAGAGCTGCAGGAAACGGTGATCGAGCACCGAGATGCTGCGGACGGGTCCGCCGTGGAGGTACACGAGGGGCGTTGCGCGGCGGGGACTGCCCGGGGCGGGCGGGTAGTGGTATACCGCGACCCGGCTTCCCGTGGCCAGACTCCACTTCTGCGTCGCCACGAACGGCAGGTCGGCTGGGAATCGCCGGTCGGTTGGCACGCTCGGGATGCAGACCGACGCCGTCAGCGCTACCGCGATGACCACCGGTAGGAGCGGCACGAGTTTGCGCGGCCCCGCCCGGCGGCGGCCCCGCCATATCGCGACGGCGGCCCCGGCTCCGAGGGTCGTCAGCCAGGCCACGAGCCCCGAGCCCGCGCCATCTGTCAGGACGAGCAGCGCCAGGAACAGGCCGACCAGTCCCACGACGGCGCCCGAGGCCAGTCCCAGGCGACCGGTGAAGCGGGCAAGACGGATGAGGAGTTTTGGCATCACGGGTCCCTGCGAGAGTTTCCAAACTAAGTTTCAAAACGACGTTAGCACGCGAGCTAGACTGGTCACCGTGGGTAGGCCGAGAACGAACGACGACACCGTGAGAGAGCGTCTTGTCGAGTCAGCCACCGAGCTGTTCGCAACCCGTCCACGTGAGTCGATCACTGTCCGCGCCCTGGCTTCCGCCGCCGGAACCGCGACGGCGGCGGTGTACACGTTGTTCGGCAACAAAGACGCACTGATCAACGAGGTGCGCAACAGGGCGGTCGCAGGGCTGTTCCGTGACCTGGCGGCAGTGCCGACCTCCGACGACCCCCTCGCCGACCTCTGCGCTCTTGCCGCCACATACCGGCGCTGGGGACGCGAGCACACCCACCTCTACATGGTGTTGTTCGGTGGCGTGCAGACCTTCGACCCGTCGGGCGCGGTCGGAACCGGCGACCCCGTCCGACCGCTCCTGCACGCCATAGATCGCGCCTTGGCGGCGTCCATGCTCACTGGCGACGCAACAGCTATCGCGCTCTCGTTCTGGGTGACCCTGCACGGACTTGTGACGCTCGAACTGGCAGGAGCGCTCGACACCGCCACGGCCGAGAGCGCATTCCGATCGGCGATCCCCGCAACACTCCGCGGTTGGGCGACCCCGGCGGCGGACCGCGCCCTGCTCTGCGGCGAAATCACCCAGGCGCCGTGATGTCCTGACGGCTCGGCGCGCCTGGTGAGCGTGCTCGCCTCATTCCACTTTGGAGAGCGGTACCTCTTCTCGGGTGATAGGCGAACACGATCAGCCGCGGATCCGATAAGTCCGAAGTGGACTTGTTGACGGCCAGAACGGCTTTTGCTCAGACGGGAAATCCGCTGCGCCCGATCTCTGTCGGCGGTCGACCGCGCGGAGCATACTGCTGGACGCCCGGCGATCTTCCGGTGTGCAGGATCGACCAGTTCGGGGGTGCGAATGGCCGAGATCGACGACTTCCAGCACAGTGATTCGAAGCTCCGGCGCGATCTGTCCGTCCAGCAGCTGCTGTTCATCTCGATCGGTTCCATCATCGGATCCGGCTGGCTGTTCGCGGTGCTGTCCGCCGGTGCCGTCGCGGGCCCGGCGGTGATCGTGTCGTGGGTGCTCACCGCAGTTCTGATCTCCTTCCTCGCCTTGAACTACGCGGAGACCGGCTCGATGCTGCCGCGCAGCGGCGGTGTCGCCCGCTACCCGTACCTGACGCACGGCGGCTACCTCGGCTTCCTGCTGAGCTGGTCGATGCTGCTGGGCGGCGTCACCACGGTGGCCATCGAGGCGCTGGCGGTCGTGCAGTACGCCGCCGGTTACGTCGCGACCTGGACCGGCATCGAGCTCACCAGCCACGGCGACGACGGTTCCACGCTGACCGGGACCGGACGCGTGCTGGCGGTCGTGGTGATGCTGCTGTTCTTCTGCGTCAACGTCTTCGGCATCCGGTTCTTCGGCCGGTTCAACCAGTGGGTGAGCTGGTGGAAGCTGATCATCCCGGTGCTGACGTTCGTGCTGCTGTTCACCGTCTTCGACAGCTCGAACCTCGCCGGCCACGGCGGTTTCGCGCCGCAGGGCTGGGGTGCGGTGTTCAACGCCATCGCGGTTTCCGGCATCGTGTTCGCCTTCCAGGGCTTCCGCGAGGGCGTCAACTTCGGCGGCGAGGCGCGCAACCCGCAGCGCGACATCTTCATCGCCACGGTCGGATCGGTGGCCATCTGCGCGGTCATCTTCGTGCTGCTGCAGGTGGCCTTCATCGGCGCCCTCGACTGGGGCTCGCTGGGCGTCGCCCCGGGCGACTGGAGCGGGCTGGAATCCAGCCGCTGGGCTGATCAGCCGCTCTATTCGGCACTGGAGTCCACCGGCGTCGCACTGCTCGGCGCGTTCGGCGTGTTCCTGCTGGTCGACGCCGCGATCTCGCCGGCAGGCACCGGCTGGATCTACATGGGCGACACCGCTCGAACCCTGTACGGGATGGCGCTGCACGGCAGCATGCCGCGGGCGTTCGCCCGCGTCGGTGAGCGGACCCGGGTGCCGTGGCTGGGCATGGTCGCCTGCCTGGTCGCCGGGTGCGCGTTCTTCCTGCCCTTCCCCGGCTGGTACAAGCTGATCGGCTACACGTCCTCGACCGCCGTGATCACCTACCTCGCCGCCGCACCGCAACTGCAGGTGATGCGCCGGGTCGCCCCCGATGCGCCGCGACCGTTCTTCCTGCGGGCGTCGAAGTTGTTCTCCCCGCTCGGCTTTCTCGCGGCGAGCATGATCCTGTACTGGTCCGGTTACGAGGTGCTGCAGGGCGTGGTGGCCACCGTGCTGATCGCGCTGCCGATCTACGCGCTGTACCAGGGGCCGCGGCAGGGCAGGGTGCCCCTGGCCGGTGCCACGTGGCTCGGCGCCGGATTCGCGGTCGTCTGGATCGCCACCCAGGTGATCGGCCCCCTCGGCACGGACAGCCTGCCGTTCATCGCGTTCTGGCTCCTGTCCACCGCGGAGGTCGCCGGCTTCACCTTCCTGTTGTGGCGGATCAGCAGCCCGGAGGGGCGTCGCGAGATCCGGTCCTCGAACTGGGCGGTCGCGCTGACCTTGGTGCTGTACCTGGTCTCCTACTACGGCGCATACGGAACTGCGGCCGTCCCGCTGCTGCCGTTCCCGTGGGACAGCGCCGTCGCGGCAGTGCTCGGTCTGATCGCCTACTACTGGGCAGTCGAATGCGGCTATTCGACGCAGGAGCTGCGGGCCAGCATGGCCGGAGCAGACGATTCCGGAGGGACGCACAATGGTTGATGTCATCGTCGTCGGTGCCGGCGTGGTGGGTTCCAGCATCGCCTTCCACCTGGCCGAGAGCGGCGCTAACGTGGTGGTGCTCGACCCGACGGGAGGCTTCGGCGGCCAGACGTCGCGGTCCGGGGCGATCATCCGCGACCACCACGCGACCGCCGTGGAAGCCGATCTCGCCTGGGAAAGCCTGACGCAGTACTACGAGTCGTGGGCGACCCGGGTCGGCGGTGCCTGCGGCTTCACCCGAACCGGATTCGCCTACCTGGCCGATGACCGCGATGCCGAATCGGTCCGGGCCAACGTCGCCATGCTCAAGGCGCACGGGATGCCCGACGAGCTGCTGACGCCGGAAGAGCTGCGCGAGTTGGAACCCGGTATCTCGACCGAAGCGATCAGCGTCGTGTCCTATGAGGAACGCAGCGGGTACGCCGATCCGGCTGCCACCACGATCAGCCTGCAGCAGGCCGCTCGACGCCACGGTGCGCGCTTCGAGCGGTTGCGGGTGTCGGCGCTGCTGGAGGAGTCCGCGCGGGTCGTCGGGGTCCGCACCGAGGATGGCGAGCGGCGGGCCGATTTCGTGGTGCTCGCGAGCGGTGCTTGGACGCCTCGGCTGGCCGCGACCGCCGGCCTGCAGCTGCCGATCCGCGCGGCGCGCATCCAGGTGATGCTCTACGAGCGCCCGTACGACCTCCCGACCCACCTGACGATGACGGACGTGGCCAACGACATCTACCTGCGCGCGACGGCAGACCGGTGCACCCTGGTCGGGCGGCACGCGCCGGAGCGCGAATGGCTGGACGACCCGGACGCCGATTTCGGCGTGCCCGACGCGGACTTCGTCGCGGAGGGCCTGGTGCGGCTCGGCCGCCGGATCCCGGCGATGGCCGAGGCCCCGTACCGGATCGGACGCACCTGCGCGCTGGACATCACCCCGGACGGCCGCCCGGTCCTCGGGCCGTGCGAGGTGCCGGGGCTCCACTTGGCGGCGGGTTGGAGCGGCTCGGGATTCGGCAAGGCCCCGGCGATCGGCGCTGAACTCGCGCGCTGGATCCTCACCGGTGCCCCGAAACGCGCCGAGCTCAAGACGTTCACCGCACAACGCTTCGCCACCGGGGCTCTCATCCGGGGAGACCACGAGTACGGAGCCACCGGCCCGCACTGATGCGCGCTGCCGGAGATGCGGCCGACGGAAGGGGCAGATTCCGCCGGCCGCACGTCCCTCAGGCGGACGCGGACTTGGAGCGCTGCAGGATGTTGAGCGCTTCGAGCAGATGTACGCGGAATCGCTCGTGGTTCTCGCTCATCGGGAAGTGCCCGATCTCCGGCATCTCGATGAAGGTGCCGTTCTTGATCTGACGGGCCGTCCGCGCGCTGTCGGCGGGAGTGGTGAGGTAGTCGTACTCGCCGGTGAGCATCACGACGGGGCACCGGTCACCGTCGATCTCGCCGAGCCGGTCGCGCAGGTCGTGGTCGACCGAGTAGTAGTGCAGGTCGCCCTTGAACGACTCGGATCCCTGCGTGTAGTAGAACCAGGTCTTCCAGCGGTCGGCCTCGGGCGACTGCGGCGCCATCAGGTCCCACACGCCGCTGGCGCAGACTTGTGCGGCGTTGGCGTGCGGGTGCTGCCACCAGTCGAGGTAGAAGCCGGGGGAGTAGTCGGCGCCTTCGACCGGGATCACACCGGCGAAGCGGTCCGGGCGCCGCAGCGCCAGCTGCAGGGCGATGTTGCCGCCGAACGACGAGCCCATGAAGATCGGGTCCTCGAGTTCGAGGGCGTCGCACAGGGCGATGATGAAGTTGGCGTAGTGGTCGGCGGTGAGCTTGTACTCCTCCTTCCACCACTCGACGTTCTCCGGCGGGTCGGACTTGCCGTGGCGGGGCAGGTCGTAGGCGATCACGCGGTAGTCGGCCGTGATCTCCTCGTCTTCCAGCAGGCCGCGCCACTGGTGGTTGTGGCAGCCGGCGGTGTGCTGGCAGACCAGCGGCTGCCCGGTGCCGTTCTCGAGGTAGAACACCTTGTACTGGAGGCCGTCCACCTCGATGTCGACGTAGTGCCCGGTCACGGGCGAGATCTTGCTCATGCCGAAGTCCTTTCTCAGACGGGGGCGCCGACGGTGCGGAGCAGCTCGATCTGGCGGGTGACGCAGCGGAGGTTCTGCATGAGGACGAGCACGTCGCCCTCGAGCTTCATGTCGCGCTGGAAGCTCGCGGCCCAGATGCCGTGGAACATCGGCGCCGGCACCGGCTCGCCGAAACCGCGCCACGTCTCGGCGCTCGCGCGGATCGCGAACTGGTACGGCACGTCCAGCGGCCCGGGGTCGACCGCGACGTCCACCACGCGGCCGGATTCGACCTTCACGACGAATGTGTGCTCGACGGCGTCGATCAGGTACGAGCACGTGAAGTACTTGCCGTGGGCCTGGATCTCCGGGTCGCCGTTGCTGGCGGCGGCGAACGCCTCGGCCCATGCCTCGGCCGATGGGGAGCGGGTAACCGCGGTCATCGTCGGGCTCCTCTCTGAGCGGGTTGCGGCTGCCGTCGGTGCGACGGCTCTCGTAGATAGGACTCCCCGCATCACCACAGGTCCAATACCTGTCGCCCACCGTTCGATAGTCCAAACGAATTGGTCGCCCCGGCCGGGCGGTGCTTATCATCCGTGTGTGGCGGACCTACCGGAGCTTCGCGTGCTGCGCTATTTCGTCGCCGTCGCCGAGGAGCTGCATTTCGGAAGGGCGGCCGCACGCCTGCACATCAGCCAGCCGTCGCTGAGCGTGCAGATCCGCAAGCTGGAGCACTCCCTCGGCGCTCGTCTGCTGGAGCGCACGAGCCGCTACGTCGAGCTGACACCGGCCGGCCTGGTGCTGCTCGACGAGGCCCGCCGCCTTCTGGTCAGCGCCGAACGGCTCGCGTTCGCCACCCGCGAGGCCGCCAACGGCAACCGCGGTTCGCTGATCGTCGGCTTCCAGGCCAACGCCGCTGCTGAGCTCACGCCGAAGATCCTCGCGGCGTTCCAGGCCCGGTATCCGCGCGTGCAGGTCGAGATGCGCTCGCACGACTTCAGCGACCCGTACGTGGGTCTGGGCGAGGGCAGCGTCGACGTCGCCTTCGTCCGGCCGCCGGTGCTGATGCAGAGCTGGCTGTCGGTCGAAACGCTGTTCGTGGAGCCGCGGGTGCTCGTCGCGTCGAGCGAGTCGCCGCTCGCCGAGCGCGAGAAGGTGACCATCGCGGACGTGGCGGACGAGCCGTTCGTCGGCCGCCGGGCTCCGGAGTACTGGCGCGACTTCTGGCTCGCCGCGGAGAGCCGCGGTCCGCACCCGGTCCGCCTCGGCGCCGAGGTCAGCAGCGTCGACGAGTGCTTCGAGGCCATCCTGTCCCGCCGCGGTGTCGCCTTCACCCAGGCGTCGACCCAGCGCTACTACGACCGCCCCGGCCTGGCATTCGTTCCGGTCGAGGGCCTGGCGCCGTCCCCGCTCGCCATCGCGTGGCGCAACGATCTGGATGCGCAGCCCGTCCGCGACTTCGTCGAGACGGCCCACCTGCTGGCCGGCCTCGACATCGTCCCCGCGGCGTCACCGCACGGGCGCCTCCCCGAGCCGCCGGGGCTCTCGGCGGTCGCCCGGTAGCCGGGTGCCCTGGGCCGCTGTCGTCCACCTCGCCTCCCGGCTCACGTCCCGCAGTACTTGCAAGCGCCGGTAGATGCGAAAGCAATTATAGTGGAATCGCTTTTGTCCTCGTGTGCAATCATTGGTCGATGACCCGACGAAGGAGGCTTCGATGACCGCGACCACCCCTGCGCGCGCACCCGGTCGGTGCGCGCCGTCCCTGGCAGCTGGGGGACCGCAGCTGAAGCCCCTGGTGCAAGCCGTTGCGATGGTGCCAGTGGTCGCGGCATGAAGGCGATCGTTCTCGGTGAATACGGCGGACCGGACGCGCTCCGGCTGACCGACCTCCCAGACCCGAAGGTGGCCCCGGGAGAGGTGCTGGTCCGGGTGAAAGCCGCCGGCGTCAATCCGGTGGACTGGAAGCTCGCCGAGGGAAACCTCGACGGCCTCATGGAGACGCACTTCCCGCTGATCCGCAGAAGCGGCCGCGGCGTTCGTAGCGAAGCGCAGGCCGGTGTTCATCGGCGAATGACCCGATCGAGAGCGGGCGTTCCAGCTCCGCGCGCAGCCCGTTCCGGGGCGTGAAAAGGGCTGCGCAGCAGCCGCGTCCGAGCTGTCGATGCAGTTGAGTCGTCCACTGTGGAGCTATGATCAGTAGTACTAGATCCTCTAGTAGGCAGCGCGGTGGTGATGTCGTAATCTTGCCGCGACCTGGCGCAGGTTGCTGACGGTGACGGTTCGGGGACGGTGGCACTGGGTGGCGCTGCGGTGTTGTCCGGCTCTCGGCGCCGGCCGTGATGCGGACCGCGTAGAGCGGGAGGCCGCCGGAGCCGAGACGTGTCCAGCGGCCTCCCCGGATCACCGATCGAGCAGTGACCGGTGTTGTCCGGTCAGCTCTGCGCGGGTTGTGGGACCGCGCTCAGGCGGCTGGTCCGTTCGAGAGTGCTGATTCCGGCGGCGCAACACAGGCCGATGACCGCCATGCCAAGCCAGGGCAGCATGGCGAACCCGGCGGATCGGGCGATGTCCAGCGCACTGCCGGTCAGGAGATTGCCGGCCATGATGCCCACGCCGCAGACCGTGTTGTAGAGCCCGTAGTAGGTCGCGACGAGCCGGTTGCCCGCCAGCGTCACGATCGTCTCCATCTCGAAGGGAAACACGATCACCTGGCCGAGCGCGAGGAGTGCCACCGACAGCAGCAGCGGGATCGCTCGAACAAGGATTTCGGCCGGGGAAGGGCTTTCCGCCGCGCCCGGCGAGCCCGCGGTGATCAAAGGCGGGAGGAACGCCGCGCTCATCAACAGCAGGCCGACCACGAGGCATCGGCCGGGTTCCCATCGCCGCTTGCACCACGCCGTGATCCGCACTTGCCCGGCGATAGCCAGGATGCCCGACACCGCGAAGAGCGCTGCCACTGTTGCCGTCCCGGGCAGGCCTCCTCCCGCCAGCCGCCGCGCCTCCAGGGGCAAGGCCAGGTAGACCTGGAACGACAGCACGTAGCTGCCGATCATCGCGATGGAGAACATGACGAACGACCCGTTGGAGAATGCCGTTCGCCAGTCCGCGAGGACCGATTGCTTGGTATCCGCGGCCGAGTCCGTTCGCTGTGCCTTGCGCTGTGGCAGGGCGCGGGCTTGCAGGATCGTCAGGGCCGCGAAGACCGCTGCGGAGACGAAGCAGGTGAGCTGGAACGCCACGCCGGTCAGCACCATCCCCACCAGCGGCCCCAACAGGATGCCTGCCTGGTAGAAGACGTTGAACAGCGCGAACGCCTCGACTCGTCGGTCACCGGAATCGTGCGAGAGGTAGGCGCGCACGGCCGGGTTGAACAAGGCTCCGGCGAAGCCGGTCGCAGCCGAGGCGAGCACCAGCGCCGGCACCGAGTCCACGACGCCCAGCAGCGCGAATCCCGCCGTCCGCAGCAGGCAGCCGGCGATGATGAGCGGCTTGTAGCCCAGGCGGTCGGCGAGGGTGCCGCCGATCAGGAACATGCCCTGCTGCGAGAAGTTGCGAACCCCGAGGATGAGCCCCACCAGCCAGGTCGCCAGGCCCAGCCCGTCGGACAGGTGCGCGGCCAGGTAGGGGATGAGCATGTAGAAGCCGAGGTTGATGGTGAACTGGTTGATGACGAGCAGCTGGACCGGCCGGCTGAAGGACCGGAACTGGCGGACCGTCCGGATCAACGCCCACCTCCGACGGGTGCGCCTCCGGTCGGGTCCGAGACGTGCTCGCACCTCGTCCACCGGGTCACTTCGCGTTGTCCCGGGTGCTCGATCAAGTCCGGATCTTCCGGCGGAGTCGTCCCCAGAAGACCGTGCCGAGCGCAGTATTCGTCGCTGTACACGGTGTCGAAGTATCGCTGTGGTCCATCCGGGAAGACCGCCGCGATGCGGGTGTCCGGCCCCGCCGTGCGGGCGACCCAGCCGGCGACGAGCGCCACCGCGCCGACGCTCCAGCCGCCGCTGGCGTAGGTGGCGGCCGCGAGCTTTCGGGCCGACCACACGGCTTCGCTCGGGCCGACCCAGTGCACCTCGTCGAACGAGTCGTAGTCGATGTTCCGCGGGTAGATGCTCGAACCGAGGCCGCGCATGAGGCGCTGGCGCGCTGGTTGTCCGAAGATCGTCGACCCGATGGTGTCGACGCCGACGACGCGCAGCTCGGGGAAGAATGTCCGCAACACCCGGCTGACGCCCGCCGAATGACCACCGGTTCCGACGGAGCACACCAGGACGTCGAGCCTGCGGAGCTGGGTCACCAGTTCCAGCGCCAGCGACGCGTACCCGTCCACGTTGTCGGGGTTGTTGTACTGATCTGGGCCGAACGAGCCGGGATTCTCGGCGAGGAGCTCGGCCACGCGATCGCGGCGCGCCTGCTGCCAGCCACCGGTGGGGTGCGGTTCGTCCACCACGTCGACACGGGCCCCGTAGGCCCGCAGCATCCGGTGCATGATCGGCTCCATGCCCGGATCGGTCACCAGGGTGACCGGATGCTCGTACCTGATGCCGGCCAACGCTAGGCCCAGGCCCAGGGTGCCGCTGGTCGACTCGACGATCGCGCCGCCGGGCGCCAGCTCACCGCGCTGGCGGGCCCGTTCGATCATGTGCAGTGCGGGACGGTCTTTCATGCCGCCCGGGTTGTGGCATTCCAGTTTCGCCCAGAAGCCGCAGCCCGCTCGGTTGAACGGCCGGTCGATCCACAGCACGGGGGTGTTCCCGATCGTCGTGTCGATGGTGTTCGATGTGCCGGGAGCAACGGAATTCCTCGCCAGTTGGGCGAGAGCGGCATCGGTTCGCGCGGGTGGGAGCAGGGTATCCATTCGTGTCCCTCGGATCGCTGCGCGTACATGCGCAGGGCGGGAAGGCGTGCCGGACCGGCGTGACCGGAGGATTCCCGGTCGCGCTGGGAAGAGGCACGGTGATCAGCGTGGAAGGCGAGCGCTGATCACGTTCGTGAGGTGCACGAGGAAGCGAGGATCTGACGCCCGCTCGGCGGCAGTGCCGGGTGCGAGGAACTCGCGAGCGAAATCCACCCGTGGTCGCTGCGGGGGAAGGGCGGCCACGCCTCCGGTTCCGGCGCGGCCGTGTCCAGGAACGGCGAGATGTCCCGTGCTGAAAGCCCGCAATGCGAGTCGATCGGGCCGTGCCGCGTTGTGCCGTCGTCGCCTGGGTTCTCGCTGTTGTCGCACTCCTGGCTGGGGAGGTTCGAAGCGCCGGCGCCCGCATGGACGGCGGTGGAGTGCGCCGGGTCGAGTCCGATCACCACATGCGTGGCGAGGAACGCCGTCAACACGAGAAGCGCGATGCACGACCAAGTCCCGCCGATGTGGCGGACGGTGAACGACTGAGCTCGCACAGTGACGACTGTAGCGCGTGCTGCCGGTCACTGCTCGGCGGGGTTGGCATCGGTGACGACACGTCGATGACGTGTTCTTTCTTGTGTGGCAACGCTATCTGGTGGCTGGCGTCCTGTGTTGATAGTGGATGCGGAAGCCCGGGTCGCGGCTCCCTGGATTTGCTACTAAGTGATCTAGTAGATTGAGTACTAGCGCAGATAGTAGACAAGTGTTCGGTCGTCGAGCAGGTTTCGCTCCCGGGTTTGCGGGGAGCCCACATCGACGACACCAGTGCAGGCTCTCCGGGCGGCTGAGGCCATGCGTCCGACCGACCGCAGGCGAGAGCTCGTAGAGACGAAGGAGAGCGGTCCAGCGTGGCTTTGCGCCAGTTGAAGCGTTCGATGCGGAGTGCGATCTCGGCCTCCGCGGTGGCCGTGGCGGCAGTGTCGGTGGCCTTGCCCGCAGTTGCGCAGCCGTCGGATCCGGGAAGTGGTTCCCCCGAGATGAGGCGTTACAAGCAGCTGAGCGAAGACGCGAGCAAGGCGAACGAGGACGTCCTCGTCGCTCAGGACGAACTCGACAGGAAGCGGGCCGAACTCGACGCCGCGAAGGCGCAAGTGGCTGCGGCCAGGAGCGTTGAGCAGCAGAGCCGGGCGGATGAAGCGCGCCTGCAGGGCCGGGTCGACGAGCTCTCGGGTGCGGCATATCGCGGTTCGCGGCTGAACGGGGTCTCGGCCTTGCTCGCCAGCGAGAATCCCGACGCGTTCCTCGACCGCGCCACCGCCCTCGAGGTGATGGCCGCGGACAACGGCGAAGTCCTGAGCAGCTACGCCCGCGCCTCCGCCAGCGCCGCCGAGGCTCGTGGCACGGCCGAGTCGGCCGAGCTGCGAGCGCAGGAGGCCGCCGATGCGGCGGCCAGGCTCCTGGAGGACGTGCGAAACCGGAAGCGGGACCTGGACAAGCAGGTCGGCGACCTGCGCGAGGCGATGAACGAGCTGAGCTCCGAGGAGAAGGCCGGCCTGAAGGGGCCGGTCGACTCCGGCAGCTACCTCGGGCCGCCCGGTGCGGCGAACACCGCCCTGCAGGCCGCCCTGTCGAAACGAGGATCCGAGTACGTCTGGGGCTCAAAGGGGCCCGGCACGTTCGACTGCTCCGGCCTGACCTACTGGGCGTACAAGCAGGCCGGGATCACCATTCCGGGCAACAGCCGGGCCCAGTGGGGCGTGGGGCGGCCGGTGTCGAAGGACCAGTTGCAGCCGGGAGACCTGATCTTCTTCGACGACGGCAGCGGCAATCCCTCGAAGATTCACCACGTCGGCATGTACGTCGGCGGCGGGAAGATGATCGACGCCCCCACCGAAGGTCAGCTGGTGGACGTGCGGTCGGCCAAGGGCGACGGCCACTACATCGGCGCGCGGCGCATCGTCGGGTGAGCTGCTGCCTGCGGCGGGAGGACGCTCGGCGCGATGTCGCCCGGTCCCGGGTGCTGGTGCGAAACCGCTCCCGGGGCCCAACCGACCGGCGTACCCGGGCAAGCGGTGTGCTGCTGCGTCGAACACCGCTTCGTGCCATCAGGTTTCGCCCACCTCGGTCGTTGGAGGTCACTTCTCGCTGGTGGACCACCGTTCGGCGTTCGCCGGGCTCGCTCGCGAGCCGGTGGACTTGCGGTCCGGACGCGTGGGTGCGGTCAGCCCCGGTAGGCCTCCAAGAACCGGAGCCACACCTCGCTGATCGTCGGATACGACGGTACGGCGTGCCACAGGCGGCCGACCGGGATCTGCCCGACGATGGCGATGGTGGCCGAGTGGATGAGTTCGCCGACACCGGGGCCGACGAAGGTGACGCCGAGGAGGGTTTCGTCGTCGAGGTCGACGACCATGCGGGCCCGGCCCCGGTAGCCGTCGGCGTACAAGCCCGCCCCGGCGACAGAGGAGAACTCGACGTCGACGGCGCGGGCGCGGTGTCCGGCCTGCTGGGCCTCGGCGAAGGTGAGGCCGGCGGCCGCGGCCTCCGGGTCGGTGAAGACGACCTGCGGGACGGCGGCGTGGTCGGCGGTCGCGGCGTGCGCGCCCCAGGGCGCCGGTTCGAGCAGGGGCGTGCCCTGGGCTCGGGCGGCGATGGCGGCGCCCGCGATCCGGGCCTGGTACTTGCCCTGGTGGGTGAGGAGCGCACGGTGGTTGACGTCGCCGACGGCGTAGAGCCAGTCGGTGCCGGTGACGAGGAGGCTGTCGTCCACGGACAGCCAGGATCCTGGCTCCACGCCTACCGTTTCCAGGCCGATGTCGTCGGTGCGCGGTGCGCGTCCGGTGGCGAAGAGGATTTCGTCGGCCTCGACGCGGTCGCCGGTGTCGGTGGTCACGACGACCGTGCCGTTCTCGCGCGTCACGGAGGCGACGGAGGTGCCGGTGCGAATCTCCACGCCTGCCGCGGAAAGTGCCTCGGCGACGAGCTCGCCGGCGAAGGATTCCATGCGGGGCAGCAGGCCCTTGCCGCGCACCAGGACGGTGACCTGCGAGCCGAGTGCTTGCCAGGCCGTGGCCAGCTCGGTGGCGACCACGCCGCCGCCGACCACGACCAGGCGGCCGGGAACGGCTGGGGAGCTGGTGGCTTCGCGGCTGGTCCAGGGGCGTACGTCGGCGAGCCCGGGCAGGTCGGGCAGCTGGGCCCGGCTGCCGGTGCAGACGGCGACGGCGTGCCGGGCGATGAGGGTCTGCTGCTCGCCGTCCGGGCCGGTCACGGTCACCGTGCGTGGTCCGGAGAAGCGGCCGTGGCCGCGGTAGATGTCGGCGCCGATGTTCTCCAGCCACCCGACCTGGCCGTCGTCCTTCCAGTGGGAGGTGTAGTAGTCCCGGTGGGCGAGGACCGCGGACGCGTCGAGATCGCCGCGGACAAGTTGGCGCAGTCCGGGCACCCGGCGGGCATCGGCCCGGGCGATGGCCGGGCGCAGCAGAGCCTTGCTGGGCATGCAGGCCCAGTACGAGCATTCGCCGCCGATCAGCTCGCTCTCGACGATCGCGGTGGAGAGACCGGCCGCTCGGGTGCGGTCGGCGACGTTCTCGCCCACGGGCCCGGCTCCGAGCACCACGACGTCGTACTCGGTGGAATCCGCCTTCGCCGGGGCGCCGGCCTGGTGAGTGGCGACGGTGCTGCTCATAGGTGATTCCTTCTTCCGGTCGTGGCGGACGAGGACGAGACGCCCCTTGGCGTGCGGCGCCTCACGGGCCAGCATTCCAGGCTCCGCGCAAGGCGATGCCGACGGCTTCGACGTGCCTGTCGGGTCGGAAAAGCCGAACGGGCCACCACGTCCTGCGTGATGGCCCGTTCTGCTCCGGCGGTCAGTTGCGCGCGGTCACCGGTTCCCGCCGGTCGGTGACCGGGGCGAGGTCGGCCGGATCTCCCGCGGTGCTGCGGAAGCCGCGCAGCCGCAGGCTGTTGCTGACCACGAACACCGAGCTGAACGCCATCGCCGCCCCGGCGATCATCGGGTTCAGCAGTCCCGCTGCGGCCAGCGGGAGGGCGGCCACGTTGTAGGCGAAGGCCCAGAACAGGTTGCCCTTGATGGTGCGCAGGGTGCGGCGGGACAACCGGATGGCGTCGACGGCGGCGCGGAGGTCGCCGCGGACCAGCGTCAGGTCGCTGGCCTCGATGGCGACGTCGGTGCCGGTGCCCATGGCCAGGCCGAGGTCGGCCTTGGCCAGGGCCGCGGCGTCGTTGACGCCGTCGCCGACCATCGCCACGACCTTGCCCTCGCCCTGCAGGCGCGTGACCACGTCGACCTTGTCCTTCGGCAGCACCTCGGCGATGACCTCGTCGATGCCGACCTGCTCGGCCACGGACTTGGCGACGGCCTCGTTGTCGCCGGTGAGCAGCACCGGCGTCAGGCCGAGCTCCCGCAGCTGCGCGATGGCCTGCGCCGAGGTGGGCTTGACCGTGTCGGCGACGACCAGCACCGCCCGGGCCTGCCCGTCCCAGGCGACCGCCACCGCGGTGCGGCCTTCTGCTTCCGCAGCGGCCTTCGCCGCGGCGAGCTCCGCGGTCAGCGGCTGGCTCCACTCCGCCAGCAGCGCCGAGCGGCCGACCAGCACCGCGTGCCCGTCGACGATGCCCTGCACGCCCAGGCCTTCCACGTTGGTGAAGTCCTCCACTGCGGGCAGCTCGCCCATCGCCCGCTCCGCGCCGCGTGCGATGGCGCGGGCGATGGGGTGTTCGGAGGCGTTCTCCAGCGCCCCGGCGATCCGCAGGACCTCGTCGCGGTCGGTGCCGGCGGTGAGGTGGACGTCGATCAGTTCCATCTGGCCGGTGGTGACGGTGCCGGTCTTGTCCAGGACGACGGTGTCGATGCGCCGGGTGGACTCCAGCACTTCCGGGCCCTTGATCAGGATGCCGAGCTGCGCGCCGCGGCCGGTGCCGACCAGCAGCGCGGTCGGGGTGGCCAGGCCCAGGGCGCACGGGCAGGCGATGATCAGCACCGCGACGGCGGCGGTGAACGCGGCCGCCAGTCCGGTGCCCGAGCCCAGCCAGAACGCCAGCGTTCCCACCGACAGCGCGATCACGATCGGCACGAACACCGCCGAGATCCGGTCCGCGAGCCGCTGCACGGCGGCCTTGCCGGTCTGCGCGTCCTCGACCAGCTTGGCCATCTGGGCGAGCTGGGTGTCCGAACCGACCCGGGTCGCCCGCACCACCAGCCGACCGCCGGCGTTGACGGTGGCACCGACGACGTTGTCGCCGGGGCCGACCTCGACCGGGACGGATTCGCCGGTGAGCATGCTGGCGTCGACCGCAGAGCTGCCCTCTTCGATCACGCCGTCGGTGGCGATCTTCTCGCCGGGCCGGACGACGAACCGGTCCCCGACGGCGAGTTCGCCGGTGGGGATGCGGACTTCGCGGCCGTCGCGGAGCACCGCGACGTCCTTCGCACCGAGCTCCAGCAATGCGCGCAACGCCGCACCTGCGCGCCGCTTCGACCGCGCCTCGAAGTAGCGCCCGGCCAGGATGAACGTCGTCACCCCTGCCGCGACCTCCAGGTAGATCGAGCCCGCGCCATCGGTGCGCTGGATGGTCAGCTCGAAGGGGTGCGTCATGCCGGGCGTGCCCGCGGTGCCGAGCAGCAGCGCGTACAGGGACCACAGGAACGCCGCGATGGTGCCCATGGAGACCAGGGTGTCCATCGTGGCCGCGCCGTGGCGCAGGTTCGTCCACGCCGCCTTGTGGAACGGCCAGGCGCCCCACACCAGCACCGGTGCGGCCAGCGTCAGCGAGATCCACTGCCAGTAGGTGAACTGCAGGGCCGGGACCATCGCCAGCGCGATCACGGGCACGGACAGCACGACCGATGTGATCAGCCGCTGCCGCAGGGTTCGGGTCGAGTCCGCTTCCTCGTCGTCCCGCTCGGTCGCCGGGCCGCTGTCCTGTTCGGTCCTGGGCAGGGTCGCGCCGTACCCCGCGGCCTCGACCTCCGCGATGAGCTGTTGCGGGTCGATGCCTTCCGGGACGCTGACCTTCGCCTTCTCGGTGGCGTAGTTGACGGTCGCCGCGACGCCGTCGAGCTTGTTCAGCTTGCGCTCGATGCGCGCCGCGCAAGAGGCGCACGTCATGCCGGAGATCGAGAGTTCGAGTTCGCTGGTGACTTGCGGGGGTCGTTCCGTGGCGGTCATGCCGTTCTCTCCTCGCTGCTCAATCTCTTCGGTCAGCCGTCGTGGCCTGCGTGGCCGTCACCGCGCTGGGTTTCCGGGGTGGTGCCGCCCGCGGCGTCCACGGTGAACTCCGCGGTGCGCACGACGCCGTTGTGCTGGAAGTCCAGGAACAGCCGGTAGGTACCAGCGGTGGGCACTTCCGCGACGAAGTCGATCTCCGGGCCGGGTGCCGTCCTGCCGTCGCCGGGCGCTCCCTCGGGGTGCACGTGCAGGTAGGCCAGGTCGCCTTCGCGCAGTGCCACCAGGTGTCCGTAGGCGGACAGGTACGGCTGCAGGTCGGTGACGGGCCGGCCGTCCTTGGCGACCGCGAGCCGGACGGGGGATGCCTGGCCGGGGACGAGCTCACCGTCCAGCCGGACCTGGTAGCCGTCGACCTCTGCGACCCGGGAAGGAGCGAAGTCGCGCGGTTCGAAGGCCCCGCCGGCGGCGATGTCGGTGCCGAGGGTGGCCGGAGCGGCGCCGGTCGGGGTGAAGTCGGCGAAGACGCGGTAGCTGCCGGCTTCGGGCAGGTCCAGCGGGACGGTCCAGGTGCCGTCCGCGGCCATCTCCGGGTGCAGGTGCTGGAATCCCGCGGTGTCGCGGCGCACCACGATGAGGTGCATCCGCTTGTCGTGCTCGACGTCGAACCCGGTGACCGCGTTGCCGTCCGGGCCGAGGATGCGGAAGGAGAAGGGCTCGGTGGTGCCGGTGGCCTGCGTCGTGTCGGTGGGCGCGAGGGTGTAGCCGCCCCTGGACGACGTCAGTCCGCCGGGCAGGGTGGTCTCCGCGACGGTGCCGCTGTGGGTGTCCCCGTGCCCGGCGACCTCACCGCCGGGCATGTCGCCGTGACCGCTCGGGGCGGACATGGCGGTGAAGGGACCGACAGCGGTACCGGTCGCCCAGGCGCCACCGGCGACCAGGGCGAGCGCCGCACCGTAGGCGGAGAGCTTGCCTGCTGTGTTCATGATTCCTCGCTGTGCTGGTGGCCGGGCCGGGAGCCCGGCCCGATCGGGGGTGGAGGTCAGCTGGGGGCCAGCTCGTAGCCGGCCTCTTCGACGGCGGCCCGCACGTCGGCGTCGCTGATCGCGTCGGCGCTGGTCACGGTGACGGAGCCGGTGGGCAGGTCGACGGCCACGTCGGAGACGCCGCCGATCTTGCCGACCTCCTCGGTCACCGACTGCACGCAGTGTCCGCAGGTCATGCCGACAACGGTGTAGGTGGACTCGGCCATCAGGAGCTCCTCGGTGTCATGTCGTTCGGTCAGTCGCTTCTACCCTTAGGGGGTAGCCGTATTGGCGCGACACCAGATTTATACCCCCATGGGGTATGTCGGTCAAGTCTGCGGGGTCTGTTCGATCGGACGGGTTGCCCGCTGGTCGATCCGGTCGCCGCGGCATTTACTAAGATTCGTAGTAGTATGGGAGTTGATCTCGTGGCTGCGCAGTCCGATCGCCCGCTTCACGCTGCCCATCTGATCCGGTCGTCCAGGCGACGCTCCGCGCGCGTCCGATGTGGATTCCGGAGATCGGGCGCGCGAACTCGCGCCGGGCCCGGATGGAAACCGGGTACGACCTCATCGTGGTCGTCCTCTGGGCGCTGCCCGGTCGTTGTGAGTAGTTTGGCCGTGTCAGTGCGGTGCTCACGTGCGACCAGGACGGAGACTGTCATGCCGGGCAAGGCGAACCTCGATCGGCTGCGGCGCTATTGGGACCGGCACTCCCGCGGTTACGACCGCCAGATGGGGTTCATGGATCGGAAGTTCTTCGGCGACACGAGGCAGTGGCTGTGCGGGCAAGCCGAAGGGGAGGTCCTCGAAGTCGCCATCGGTACCGGGCTGAACCTCGGCTGGTACCCCGACGACGTGCGGCTCACCGGGGTCGATCTGAGCCCGGGCATGCTCGACCACGCGCGCCGTCGTGCGGAAGAGGCGGGCCGGGAGGTCGCGCTGAGCATCGGCGATGCCCAGCGGCTCGAGTTCCCGGACGCCTCGTTCGACACCGTGGTCTGCACGTTCTCCCTGTGCGCGATTCCGGACGATCGGGTGGCCGTCGGGGAGATGAAGCGCGTTCTGCGGCCGGGCGGACGGTTGCTCCTGGCCGACCACGTGGTGAGCACGTCGTGGCCGGCTCGGGTTGTGCAACGGTTGCTGGAAGTCGTCACGATCCCGGTGGGCGGGGAGAACTTCCGGCGTCGCCCCATCAAGCACGTGCAGGCCGCCGGGTTCGGCATCGAGCAGCATGATCGTTTCAAGCTGGGGATCGTCGAGAGGCTCGTCGCCCGCAAGCCCGCGGCCTGATCCGCGCGCTCCCGTTCGACGAAACCTGCTCCTGCTCGACAACGGACGGTTCATCGCCCGTCCACCGAATCTCGCGGACGAGGTTCCACGAACGAAAAGCGCCGCATCGCTGCGAAGCCCGGTCCGGGTGCCGTGCTCAGCCCTCAGCCGAGTCCGGACGAGATGCCCACTCCCAGCGCGACGGCCAGCACGACGCAGGCGAACGCGCGGCGGACGGTGGTTGCCGGGAGGCGAGCCGCGAACCTGCCTGCGGCCACCGACACGAGCATCGCAGTGCCGGCGAACGCGATCAGCACGCCCACCTCGATGCTGCCCGCGGTGCCGATGTGCGCGAGCAGCCCGCTGCTCGCGTTGATCAGCACCACCACCAGGGAAGTGGCCACGGCTTGCGGCGCGGCCAGGCCGAGCAGCACGGACAGCGCCGGGACGACGATGAAGCCGCCGCCGACGCCGAACAGCCCGGTGAGCACGCCGACGCCGGCTCCGGCCGCTGCCGACTTCGGCAGGCAGCGGCGGTGATCGATACCGCCATCCGGCATCCGGCACGCGCCCGTGTGCTCGTCGTTGCCGGTGAACATGCGCACGGCCACGACGACCATGAGCGCCGCGAAGGCCAACAGCAGCCAGCGCTGCGGGAACTCCCGGCCCAGCGCCGTGCCTGCGAAGGTCCCCGGCAGGCCGGCGGCGCCGAACACCAGCGCCACCGGCCACTGCACTGCGCGCAGCCGGGCCCGGGACGACAACCCGCCGATCGACGACGCGGCCACCACCACCAACGCGGTCGGGATCGCGGTGCTCAGCGGCTGCCCGACACCGTAGACGAGCGCCGGGACCGCCAGGATGGAACCACCGGCGCCGAGCAGGCCCACCGAAAGGCCGATCACGACGCCGAAAACGACGGCAGGCAGCATCGCTTCAGCGGGCCGGTGTGTCGTCCGCGGTCAGCGCCGCGAGCAGCATCGGCGCGTCCTGCGCCGGGGTCCGGTTGTACGGCAGCAGCGAGAGCACCCGCGCCATCGCGCAGGTGTTGCTCAGCGCGGAGAACGTCAGCCCGCCGCCGATGAATCCGGCCAGCCACTTCATCTTCGGGGCGACGACGCTGCCCAGGACGCCGGTCAGGACCAGCGATCCGGCGACCAGCCGCACCTGGCGTTCCATCGCCCACTTGCCGGTTCCGCGCGCGACCGGGGCGCCCTGCTGGTCCCACGCGTTGATGCCGCCGGCGAGGACGGTCGGCCGGCCCAGCCCGGCGGCGGCGAGCAGGGTGCGGGCGTCCTCGGCCCGGACGCCGGAACCGCACACCAGCACCAGCGGGTCTTCGTGCCCGGCTGCCAGGTCGGCTTCCCGCAGCAGGTCGAGCGGCACGTTGTAGGAGCCGGGGATGTGCGCGGCGGCGAACTCGCCGGGCGTGCGCACGTCGATCAGCCGCGCCCGGGGCTCGCTTTCGAGCAGCGCGCGAGCGCGGGAAACATCCACAGTGGATGATAATGGGCCGGTCATGGTCCTCCTTCTGTCGAAATGTGTCGTCATGCCGCGGTGACCAGGGGAACCCCGGCCGGGCCCGCGGCGGCGAACGCGTCGTCCACGATGACGGCGGTCCGCCCAGCGGATTCCAGCAGCGACGCCGCGGCGGTCGCCCGGTACCCGCTGCCGCAGTGCACCCACACCGATCCGGCCGGGATCTCCGGCAGCCGGTCCGCCAGCTCGTAGAGCGGGATGTGCACGGCGCCTTCGACGTGCGAGGCGCGCCATTCGTTGTTGGTCCGGACGTCCAGCACGACGTCGGCGCGCGGGAGCTCGCCGGGTGCGCCTGCCAACGCGACGGCCAGTTCGGCGAACGTGGCGGTCGGGGTGCTCACCAGCTGGGACTCGTCGGCGGCCAGCTCCGCGGGCTGCCCGGTCGCGGCGGCGGCGAAGTGGTCGATGCCGATGCGGGCGAGCTCCCGCTGCGCGTCGGCGACCTGCTCGCTCGACTCCCCGACGAGCGTGATCGGCGCGCCCCAGTCGATCATCCAGCCCAGCCAGGTGGCCATCGGCCCGTCCAGGCCGAGGCTGATCGTGCCCGCCAGGTGCGTGTCGACGTAGGCCTTGCGGGACCGCAGGTCGATGACCCATTCACCGCGCCGCAAGCGTTCGGCCAGGTCTGCTGGCGTCGCTTGGGCGGGTGCGCGCAGGTCCAGCGGCTCGGGGCCGGCGATGTTGCGCGTCCCCATGTGCGCGTAGTAGGCGGGGTAGGCGTCCAAACCGGCCAGGGTGGTGTCGACGAAGTCCTGCTCGGCCAGCGACAACGCCGGGTTGGCCGAACGCTGCTCGCCGATCGTCGACGAGTCGCCGTCGGCCTGGGTCGCCGAGCAGAAGCTGCCGAATCCGTGCGTGGGCCAGATCTGGGTGCCCTCCGGCAGCAGGTCGGCGAGCTTCCGGGCCGACCTGTGCTGGTGCCGGGCGAGTTCTTCGCTGTGCTGCGCGCCGAGCAGATCGGTGCGCCCGGTCGTGCCGTAGAGCAGGGATCCGCCGGTGAACACGCCGACCGGTGCACCGTCGCTCTCCAGCACGTACGAGAGGTGGTGGAAGGTGTGCCCGGGCGTGGCCACGACGCGCACCCGGAAACCGTCGGCGACGTCGAGCAGGTCGCCGTCGCGCAGCGGGCGGTGGGTGAACGGCGCGTCGTCGGCCGCGGCGATGCCGTACTCGGCTCCCGTCAGCCGGGCGAGCTCCAGGCCGCCGGAGACGTAGTCGTTGTGGACGTGGGTTTCCAGGACCAGCGCGATCCGCGTGCCCAGCCGGCCGGCGAGGGCGATGATGCGGTCCACGTCGCGCTGGGGGTCGATCACCACCGCGCGCCGCCCGTCGGTGGCCAGGTAGCTGCGGTCGCCAAGCGACGAGGTTTCGACGACCTCGACGCGGAGCCCGGCGAGTCGTGAGGGCGCTGCTGTCACTTCGATTCACCTCCGATACCCCGGGGGGTATGGTTCGGGCGCACCTGTGCGCTGGGCGAGGTCGCGCCGGTTGTCAGGCGAGGGCGAGGAAGAGCCGTTCGAGCTCCTGCTCGGTCATCGGGGGTTCGTCCCCGTTGTCCCGCGCCTGCTGGCAGTACCGCATGCCGCTGGCCACGATCTTGAAGCCGGCGCGGTCCAGGGCACGGGAAACGGCGGCCAGCTGGGTCAGCACCGCCGCGCAGTCGTCGCCTTCTTCGATCGCCTCGATGACGCCGGCCAGCTGGCCCTGCGCGCGCCGGAGGCGGACCAGGGCGTCGCCCAGGAGTTCGGGTTTCATCTGCATGTCTCTCTCCTCCTGTGTTAACCATACCCCGGGGGGTACCCGATTGGGCAGGATGTGACGGGACGCACGGCGGCCGGCTTCGAGCGGGTCGGCCCTCCCGGGCCGATATGTACTATCCATCTTAGTAGTTGTCTGCTCGTGGTTCCGGAAGGTCGCAATGCGCATCGATGATGGTGGTGGTGTTGGTGGGAATTCGTCCGACGGCGTGCTTCGCCCCCGTGCCCTGAGCAGGCGGGGTTTTCTGGGGCTAGGAGCAGGGCTTGCCGCCGTTGGCGTGGCGCAGGCCTGCTCGACCACCGCTGCACCGGCACCGGTCTCGCCGACAGGCCCGCAGGTGCTGGAATCCGAGCGCGCGCGTCGCGCGGCGAACGCGCGAATCGTGAACGTGGACCTGCGTGCGCGACCGAGCATTGTGGACCTCGGCGGTCCCGAGGTGGCGACCTGGACCTTCGATGATCGGCTGCCTGGCGGGGAGATCCGGCTCCGGCGAGGCGAGGTGCTCCGGGCGAGCCTGGTCAACGAGCTCCCGCAGGACACCTCCATCCACTGGCACGGCATTGCGATGCGCAACGACATGGACGGCGTGCCCGGCGTGACCCAGGAAGCCGTGCGGCCCGGCACGAAGTTCGACTACGAGTTCACCGCGCCGGACCCGGGGACCTACTTCTTCCACCCGCACGTCGGCGTGCAGCTCGACCGCGGGCTCTACGCGCCGCTGATCGTCGAAGATCCCGACGAGCCCGGGCGGTACGACGCCGAGGCGGTCGTCGTCCTCGACGACTGGCTGGACGGCGTTGCCGGAGACCCCGATGCGAAGCTCGCCGAGCTGACGGCCAAGGGCATGCAGATGAGCGGCATGGACCACGGCGGGATGCCGGGCATGGGCATGGGCGGTATGGATCACGGAAACGCGGGCCCGCTGGGGTCGGACACCGGCGATGTGGACTACCCGCACTACCTGATCAACGGGCGGGTGCCGACCGCGCCGAGCACGATCGGCGCCCGGCCGGGTCAGCGGCTGCGGTTGCGCATCATCAACGCGGCGTCGGACACCGCGTTCCGCGTGGCGCTCGGTGGCCACCGGATGGTGATCACCCACGCCGACGGGTTCCCGGTGCAGCCGGTGGAGACCGACTCGCTGCTGATCGGCATGGGTGAGCGCTACGACGCCGTGATCATCGCGGGCGATGGAGTCTTCCCGCTCGTGGCGTCCGCGGAGGGCAAGCGGGGGCAAGGGCTCGCCTTGGTGCGCACGGGATCCGGGACGCCACCGGCGCCCGACGTGCGTCCGGCGGAGCTGGACGGCCGGCTCCTCGCCGCAGGGTCTCTCGTCGCTGCGGAGTCGGTCCGGCTACCGGCGCGGGGGCCGGATCGCACGCACGCGCTGGAGCTGGGGATGGACATGTCGGTCCCATACCGGTGGACCATCAACGGCAAGACCTTCGAGGAGCGCCGGCCACTTCCGGTCGGCCAGGGCGAGCGCGTCCGGCTGCGCTTCGTGAACAGGACGATGATGTTCCACCCGATGCACCTGCACGGGCACACGTACCAAGTGGTGACCGGGCGGGATGCCGGGCCGCGGAAGGACACCTCGATCGTGCGCCCGATGGAGACGCTGGAGGTGGACTTCCAGGCGGACAACCCCGGCCAGTGGATGATCCACTGCCACAACGCCTACCACGGCGAAGCCGGCATGATGACGACGATTTCCTACCAGGCTTGAGAAATCACGGGCTCCGCCGATGCGGCTCAAATCTCGAACAGGATGGGGCACGTGATCATCGCGAGGCTGGCGAGGATGCCCAGGCCCGCGAGCGCCGGGAGGAGTGCGGCGGTCAGCCCCGCCATGCCGGAGGCCAGCGCGCGCTTGGCTCGTGGTGCGCAGGGCCCCAGGAATTCGAGGTGGTGCAAGCGGAGGGCGACGGCGCCGTCGGCCATGCCCAGGGCGTGCTGGGGAGTGGCCGGACCGCCGTGGCAACCCGACATGATCAGCAGGGCCGAGCGCACGGAGCCGGCACCGTGCAGGCGCGCCGCGGCGCGATCGGCGGCCAGTTCGACGGCCGTGCGCACCAGGGCGGGGGAGTGGCGCATCAGCGGGATCCACGGTGCCGAACGAGCGAGGGCTTCGGCCAGGCCGACCAGCATGTGGTGGCGCCCGTGGAGGTGGGCGCGTTCGTGCTCGATGACTGCGGCGGCGTCGTCCGCGCAGAGTTCGTCCCGGACGCCGTCGGTGGCGACCACGAATGCCGGCGTTCCGGCAACGCTGTAGGCCAGGGGCTTCGGGTGCGGCAGCCACATGGTGGGGAACGGGCCGGCCTCGGGCTGCGCGGCGACCCGCAGCAGTTCGAGCTGCCGCTGGTGCATCCGGCGTTGCCGCCGAACGTGGTGCATCAGCCTGACGCTGACGAGCAGCAGCACGCTGGCGAGACCGAGCAGGAGCAGCAGTGCCGTCACCGCGTGGAACTGCGGGAGCGCACCGTGCTGCACTGCGGTCAAGCAGTGGTGGACCAACTCCATGAGCAGGGATGTGGGTCCGTGGGCGGGCAGCAGGACCACGACCAGGGCGGCTACGACCGTGAGGAACGTCGTCGCCACCAGCGCAACCCAGGTCGCCAGCACGACCTGGGGATCGATTCGCCGCGCCATCATCCGGTCCAGCGGGCCGGGGGAGTAGCCGACGACGATGCCGACGCCGACGAGCAGGGCGAACGCGAGGATCATCGCCGGGACCGCCGCCGCAGGCCCCGCCGCAGGGCGGCCGTTTCGTCTTCGGACGCGGACTGGGCGAAGTGCAGCAGGACGGCCTCCGGATCACCGCTGGATTCGAGCAGCTCGCGCATGGCCCGGGCCGCTGCCGCTTCGCGGGCTTCGGCCGGGGTGTAGAGGTATGCGCGGTTGTGCAGCTCCCGCTCGACCCACCCCTTCTTGTGGAGGTTGTCGAGCACGGTCATGACCGTCGTGTACGCGAGATCGCGCGTGTTGTTGAGTTCCGCGAGGACTTCGCGGACGGTCATCGGCTCCGCGGACTGCCACAGCACGTCCATCACGGCGCCTTCGAGCTCTCCCAGACCCTGCATGCCGAACCTCCTGCTCCTGCGGCCGAGGATACGGGTCCGCCCCGTGCGCACGTGAACGCCTGCGGCGTTCCCGCGATCAGCTCAACGGGGCTCGCGCGGCGGAGGGTTTTCCCCCACGGACGTGGATCCCGCTGGTGGCGAAGGGGATTGCCGCTTCCGGTCCGCGGGGACCGGCCGGGGATTCGGCGGTTCGGCGAACAACGCGCTCCCGCCTGGTGTACTGTTTCACTAGATAACTGGTGAAATAGTTATTTGACCGGGAAGGGCGACCATGAATGCAGGAGAGGTGCCCGCGGTGCGGACGCACCAGCTGGGCAAGAGATATCGCCGCGGGTGGGCGCTGCGCGGTTGCTCGCTGTCGTTGCCCCCGAACCGGGTGGTCGCGCTGGTCGGCCACAACGGGGCGGGCAAGAGCACTCTGATGGGTCTGACCGCCGGTCTGCTCAAGCCGACCGAGGGCGACATCGAGGTGTTCGAGCGGCGGCCCAGCGGAACCGGTGCGCCTGAGGAAGTGGCCTACGTGACCCAGCAGAAGCCGCTCTACGCCGGCCTGACCGTGTCGGAGACGCTGCGCTTCGCCGAGCGGATGAACACCCGCTGGGACCAGGCGTACGCGGAGCAGCTCGTCCGGTCGGCGGAGGTGCCGTTCGACGCCAAGGTCGGCAAGCTCTCCGGCGGGCAGCGCACCAGGGTGGCGCTCGCGCTGGCGCTGGGGAAGCGTCCCAGGCTGCTGATGCTCGATGAGCCCCTGGCCGAGCTGGACCCGCTGGCTCGGCAGGCGACTCTGCGCACGCTGCAGGAGGAATCCCGGCAGCACGGCATCGGGATCCTGCTGTCCTCGCACGTGCTGGAAGAACTCGAAGCGGTCTGCGACCACCTGGTGCTGCTGGGCGGCGGCCGGGTGCGGTTGGACGGGTCGGTCGCCGATCTCGTTGCCCGGCACCGCGTTCTGCGGGGAGCCGGGCAGCTGCCCGTTGCGCCGGGCGACGTCGTCGACAGCGTGCACTCCGGGCAGGAGCAGATCCTGATCACCAAGCGGCGCGGGCCGGTGACAGCATCCGGGTGGCGGGAGCACGCGCCCCGGCTGAACGACATCGCGCTGGCCTACATGCGCAACAACGACTACAACGCGGAGGTGGCGGCATGATCTGGGTCGCCTGGCGGCAACATCGCGCACAGCTGATCACCCTGGCCGCCCTGCTGCTGCTCGGCAGCGCGACCGTGCTGGTGCTGCACGCCAGCATGACCGGTGACATCGAGGAGTACGGCCTGCAGGCGTGCCTGTCGATCCGCGAGAAGACCCCCGACTGCGCGCAGATGCGGGTGGAGTTCCAGAAGGAATGGTTCGATCTGATCAAGGTCGGACAGGGGGTGGTCTTCGCGCTCCCGGTGCTGCTGGGTGCGTTCTTCGCCGCGCCGTTGTTCGCCCGGGAGATCGAGCACGGCACCCACGTGCTCGCCTTCACCCAGTCCGTCAGCCGGCTCCGCTGGATGATCACCAAGGTGGCGGTGCTGCTGCTGCCGTCCGTCGTCGTGGTGGTGGTGCTCCAGTTGCTCGTCGCCCGGTGGGTGGCGGCCGCCGGGCTGCTGGGCCCGTTGCGGAGCGGCCCGTTCCAGTGGCTGAGCTTCGACAGCACCGGACCGATGCCGGTCGTGCACCTGCTGTTCAGCTTCGCCCTGGGGGCGCTGCTGGGCGCGGCCATGCGGCGTTCGCTGATGGCGTTGTCCACCACGCTCGGCACGCTGGTCGTACTGCGCGTCGTGGTGACCAACGTCGCCCCGAACTTCTTGCCGGTGCAGCGCCTCACCACGTCCGACCCGACGATCAGTGCGACGCCCAGTGAGCCCGGGGCCATGGTGCTGGACTCCGGTTTCCTCGGCAAAGGCGGGCAGCTCCTGCGCCCCGAGTCGTCGGACGTGACCTCCTGCCCGATTGGTGTGGACTTTGGCGCCTGCTACGCGGAGAAGGGTCTGACCGGGAGCTTCGCCGACGTGGTCTACCCGTCCGCGGCGCCGGGTCTGCAGCTGGCCGAGTTCGCCGTGTTCGGCCTCGTCGCGGTCTTGCTGCTGGTGGGAACCGCGTGGACGCTGCAACGGCAGCACTGATCCGGCGGCGCCGGGTTCCGCGCTCGGATGAGCGGGGCGGATTATGCTGGGCCGTATGATCGAGTTCCGGATCGACCGTCGTTCCGGGGTCACCACGTACGTCCAGATCATGCAGCAGGTCAAGCAGGCCATGCGGCTGGGCCTGCTGGGGCCCGGTGATCGGCTGCCCACTGCGCGTGAAGTTGTGGAGGCGACGGCGGTCAATCCGAACACGGTGCTCAAGGCCTACCGCGAACTCGAGCGCGAAGACCTGGTCGAGGCCCGGCGAGGGGTGGGAACCTTCGTGACGCGTTCGCTGGCGAGCGAGCTGACCGCCGTCGAAGCGCCGCTGCGACGCGATCTGGAGGACTGGATGAGCCGCGCGAAGAGCGGTGGTCTCGCCGTGGAGGCCGTCGACGCGCTCTACACTGCCGTCCGAGACGAGCATTTCCACGTTGAGGGGCCGAACGCATCATGAGCGCGTTGCGCACCACCGGGCTGTCCAAGAGCTACGGCCGGAAGCAGGCGCTCCGGGACTGCACCGTCGAACTGCCCGAGGGAAAGGTGATCGGGCTGGTCGGCGCGAACGGCGGGGGCAAGAGCACCTTTCTCGGGCTGGCGGCCGGACTGATCCGGCCGTCGGCCGGGCAGGTGCGGGTGTTCGGTGACGAGGTGCGCGGCCGCCTGCACCCGGACGCGGCGTACCTGCCGCAGCACCGCCCGCTGTACAAGGACTTCACCATCGCGGAGATGATCCGGACGGTGGGTGCCGTGAACCACCGGTGGTCGCCGGAGCGAGTGGAGGAGGCGCTGGCCGCGCACCCGGAGATGGATCGCAGCAGCCGCGTCAGTTCGTTGTCGCAGGGCATGCGCACCCAGCTCGCGCTCGCACTCTGCCTCGGTCGGCTGCCGAAGCTGCTGCTGCTCGACGAGCCGATGTCGGATCTCGATCCGCTCGCCCGCGAGGACTTCCTCCGGCTGGTGATGACCGATGTCGCCGAGCGCGGGATGACGGTGGTGCTGTCCTCGCACTTTCTCGGCGAGCTGCGCGACGTGTGCGATCACCTCATGCTGCTGCACGCCGGGCAGGTGCTGCTCAACGGTGATGTCGAGGAGATCCTCGACGACCACCTCGACGTCATCGGCCCGGCCGACGACGGATCCTCGGTCACCGGCACGGTGATCCACACGAGGCGAACGGGCCGCCAGCAGCGCTCGCTCGTGCGCACCCCGGGCTCGCTCGCGGCGGGCTGGGAGGGGCAGCGGCCGGAGCTCGAAGGGCTCGTGACGGACTACCTGCGGGCCCGGCAGGGAAGTCGCTGATCACCGTGATCGGACCCGGGCAGGTCAACCGCTGCAGCGGCTTTCACGTCCCGGGGGATCCCTGTCGCAATTGGACAGTGCCGACTCCTCCGGCGGCCGGAACGTCGAGCATGGGTCCACAATGGACGTGTCCGGTGGCGTCGGTCTGATCGCGGTCGCGCGCGTTACTGACGACCGGTGAACGCTTCGAGGAGTGTTGCAGGCGCAGCGCTACCAGGAGCAGGAGCGCAGCGGTCGTTGCTGAAACGGTGGTGAATCCCGCGACCAGCACCGTGACGATGGCCGCGATGGCGATGACCACACCGGCTGCGGCGAGCCCGGGCGTGCGACGAGGAAGCCCGGTGGTCCCGCGCTCGAATCGGCCCAGTCGGCCGGCGAGCGGGATGAGGACCAGCGCGATCCCGGCCAACCACGGGCCCCGGGTCAGCCACCACGCGGCGCCGAGCGGCTCCGGCCAGGGGAATCCCAGCACCAGCAGCACGGCGGCGAGCAGCACCACGGCGGGCATGTGCCAGAGGTAGATGGTCAGCGAATGCTTGCCGATCACGTCGACGGCGGCGCGCAGGCCCGGCCGTCCCATGAGGACCGCCAGGCGAGCGGTGATGAGCGACAGCAGGCACACCTGGACGACGCCGAGCAGCACCAGGTTGATGGTCGGCGGGTTGAGGTTGGCCAGCATGTCGGCCGGGTAGGGACCGGTGGTCGTATTGGTCAGCAGCAACGCGAACGCGCCGAGCGCCACACCCAGCAGCACGCTGTTCGACCGGAACCGGAACCAGCCGTCGGCGTACCAGAACCCGATCTGCTGGATGGCCAGCCAGACGAACGCGAGATTGACGAACCCGATCTGCGGCGAAGCGGTGGCGATCGACAGCACGTCGACGCCGAGCGCGGACGCGACGAGCAGCGCAAGCGCCGCCCGCGGCGCTCGCTCGTGCAGCCGGCACATCAGCGGGACCAGCGTGGACGTCCCCAGGTAGACGCCGATGAACCACATCGGCTGGCCCATCCGGAACCCGACCTGTGCGAGCAGGTCCGGCGAGACCCCGGCCGCGCTCGCCAGCGCCAGCGCGCCTGCGATCACCGAGAACGCGACCAGCGCGGGCCGGGCGAGCCGGGTGAGGCGGGCCCGGACGAAATCGGCCGGCGCCGCACCGGCGTCGCGCATTCGGCGCCACTGCGTGATGCCCGCGAATCCGCCGACGACGAAGAACAACGGCATCACCTGGATGATCCAGGAGACCGGGGTGAACCACCGCTGGTTCTCCAGGGCGTTCGTGATCTGGATGCCCGACGCGCTGACCTCGATGCCCGCCATCATGGCGTGCAGGACGACGACCACCACCAGGCAGGCCGACCTGACCAGGTCCAGGACCCGGTCGCGGGATGGTCCTGGGCCGGCGGGCGGTGCCGGTGCCGGTGCCGGTGCAAAAGGTGTGCGCAGATTGGCCACTGTCGCTTCTTCCGTGAATGAGTCCGGACGAATTCCGGACCGGAAAAAGCGTATGAATTCGGCGGCCTGATCGCGTCCGTCCCGGGAGCGCATTCAGAACCCCTACCGCGGTAGGGGGTGGGGCGCCCACTACCTCCCCGGTACTGGGCCCATCACGTGCCGGTGGCGGAGACCAGGCCGCATTCGTAGGCGGCGATGACGGCCTGCACCCGGTCGCGGACCCCGAGCTTGCCGATGATGCGGCTGACGTGGCTCTTCACGGTCTGCTCGGTGATGAACAACGCGCCGGCGATCTCGCTGTTCGAAAGCCCTTGCGCGACGAGGAGCAGCACCTCGCGCTCCCGTTCGGTGAGCGCCGCCAGTCGCGGTGCGATCTTCTGGCGCGGCGGGGCGGACCGGGCGAAGTGCTCGATCATCCTGCGCGTGACCGTCGGTGCCAGCAGCGCCTCGCCACCGGCGACCACGCGCACCGCCGAAACCAGGTCGGCGGGCAGCGCGTCCTTGAGCAGGAAGCCGCTGGCCCCCGCCCGGATCGCCTCGTACACGTAGTCGTCGATGTCGAAGGTCGTCAGCATCAGCACGCGCGGCACGTGCCCGACGCTCGCGGGCGGGTGCATCAGCTGCCGCGTCGTGTCGATCCCGTTGAGCACCGGCATCCGCACGTCCATCACGACGACGTCCGGGTGGCGGGCGTGGCTGATCTCGATCGCGCGCGCGCCGTTCTCCGCCTCGCCGACCACCTCCATGTCGGGCTGGGCGTCGAGCAGGGCGGCGAACCCGGCGCGCACCATGGCCTGGTCGTCGACGACGATCACCTTGATGGTCATTGGTCTTCCCGCTCCTGCGAATCGTTTCCGGCCGTGTGCAGCGGGAGAACCGCGCGTACTTCGTAGCCGCCGTCATCGAGATGTCTGAAGTGGACGTTCCCGCCGACGATCGCGGCCCGTTCCTGCATGCCGACGAGACCGTGCCCGCCGCCCTGAACCGGGGTCACCGCCCGGTCCGGGGCGCTGTTGCGCACGGTGATCGTCAGCTCACCGCCGGAGCGGGCGAAATGCACCTCGGTGCGCGCGCCGGGGGCGTGCCTGGTCACGTTGCTCAGCGCTTCCTGCACGATGCGGAACGCCGCGATGCCCGCGATTTCGCTGCCCGTCCCGTCTTCCAGCAATTCCGTGCCGTGCGCGGAAACGTCCACGCCCGCGCGGCCTGCGCTGTCGATCAGCTCCGGAATGCGGGCCAAACCCGGCTGCGGAACCAGCTCGCCGCCGGTCTGGCCGTTGCGCAGCACGCCCAGCACGCTGCGCATCTCGCCCAACGCCTGCCGCGACGCCGCCGCCATCTCGTCGAACTCCGCGATGAGACGCGGGTCGAGGTTCGGGTGCCGGTACTGCGCCGTGGTCGCTTGCACGTTGATCAGCGACATGCTGTGCGCGATCACGTCGTGCAGTTCGCGGGCGATCCGCGTCTTCTCCTCGGCTATCACGCGCTTGGCGTGTTCATCCGCGCTGAGCCTGCGTTCCTGCACGAGCTGCGAGGAGATCTGCCGCCACTGCCGCACCACCAGCGCCCCGCCGAACACGCCACCGGTGACCGCGCCGAACACGATGAGGTTTCCCGCCACGGCATTCGCCGGCACGCTCTGCGGCACGAGCACGGCAGCGCCGACAGCTGCCGCGACGCCACCGAGCCAGCATCGCAGGCCGGCCGGCCACGCCTGGTGCACGCCGAGCACGCTGATCAGCAGCCCGTGACCGATCAGCGTCGTCACCGAGACCGGCCAGATTGCCGCGGGATCGTCGCTGCGGGCCGCCATCGCGAGCAGGAACACGGCCGAACAGGAGATGACGGTCGCCGACCGCGGGTAGAAGGGCGCGAGGCCGATCGATCCGGCCTGGGCGATGCTGAGCAAGAACGCCAACATCAACGGCATCCCGAGCACCACGGCGTTGACGGGGACCGCCACGGCTGCCAGCGCCAGCGCGAGAACACCGAGCACGGCCCAAACCCAGACAACGGGCTTCACCTGGGGGCGCGGCTGCTCATCCGGATCGCGCCTGCGCTTGGACTTCGCCATCGGGGGAGGCTCAACTCCACAGCTCGTAGAGATCTTCCACGAGCGTACCCGCTGCGCAACACCGGTCCGGCACTCGACCGCGATGCCCAGCAGCGGCAGGCCGAAATCCTCGACCTGCGACAGCACACGCCCCGAACGCGGTCGGCCGGAGCTGTGCGCTGGTGAGGGCGGCCGAGGTCGCCCGCACCAGCGCTTCGACGGCCGGGTCAGGCCGTTGCCGCAGCCGCGGCCCGGCCCGCTTGGCGGCCGGAGAACAGGCAGCCGCCGAGGAAAGTGCCCTCCAGCGCGCGATAGCCGTGGACCCCGCCGCCGCCGAAGCCGGATACCTCGCCCGCGGCGTACAGCCCGGGGATCGGGACGGCTCGCGCGTCCAGGACCTGGCCGGACAGGTCGGTCTGGAGGCCGCCGAGCGTCTTGCGCGTCAGGATGTTCATCCTGATGGCGATCAGCGGGCCGGCGTCCGGGTCCAGGATTTTGTGCAGGGGCGTGGTGCGCGCGAGGAGATCGCCGGAGTAGGCCAGCGAGTTGCGGATCCCCATGATCTGTTCGTCCTTGGTGAAGTTGTTGTCCACCTGGCGGTCCCGCATGACGATCTGGCGCTCCAGGTCGCCGGGATCCACGAGGTCCGCACCGGCCAGCCGGTTCATCCCGGCCACCAGCTCCGGCAGGGTTCGCGCGACGACGAAGTCCTCGCCCCGGTCCTGGAACGCCTTGACCGGTGGCGGAGTCGAGTTCAGCAGCCTGCTCGCCAGGTAGCCCGCCAGGTCCTTCCTGGTCAGTTCCGGGTTCTGCTCGGAACCGGAGAGGACGAACTCCTTGTCGATGATCCGCTGGTTCAGCACGAACCACGAGTAGTCGTAGCCGGTGTCCTTGATCAGCTTGAGCGTCCCGAGGGTGTCGTAGCTCGGGATGCCGGGATTCGGGAACCGGCGGCCGCGCGCGTCGAACCACAGCGAGGACGGCGCGGCGAGCACCCGGATGCCGTGGTCGGGCCAGATCGGGCTGTGGTTGGCCAGTCCCTCCGTGTAGTGCCACATGCGGTCGCGGTTGACCAGCCGGGCGCCGGCCCGCTCGCTGATGGCCAGCATCCGGCCGTCCACGTGGGCCGGCACGCCGGTCACCATGCGCTTCGGCGGTGCGCCCAGCCGGTCCGGCCAGTTCTGCCGGACGAGGTCCTGGTTGCCGCCGATGCCGCCGGAGGTGACGATCACCACCGGCGCGTGCAGTTCGAAATCGCCGACCCTGGTGCGGGAACTCGGCGTGCCGCGCGGCGCGTCGCTGGGCTCCAGGACACCGCCCCGCACGCCGTCGACGACTCCGTTGGTGATCGTGAGCTCGTCCACCTGGTGGCGGAACCGGAAGGAGACCAGGCCCTGCGCGGCGGCCTCGCGCACCTTCTTCTCGAACGGCTCCATGACGCCGGGGCCGGTGCCGAGCGTGAGGTGGAAGCGGGGGACCGAATTGCCCGGTCCGTCCGCGAGCTGGCCGCCCCGCTCGGCCCAGCCGACGATGGGCACCCACCGCACACCCATCCCGTGCAGCCAGGACCGCTTCTCCGTCGCGGCGAATTCCAGGTAGGCCTCGGCCCAGCGGGCAGCCCAGTAGTCCTCGCCCAGCGGGTCCTCGGTGCCGCGGTCGAAACCGGCGTTGCCGAACCAGTCCGCGCGAGCCAGTTCCAGCGAGTCGCGGATCCCCGCCAGCCGCTGCTCCGCGGAGTCGATGAAGAACAGCCCGCCGAGCGACCAGAACGCCTGCCCGCCGAGGCTGGCTTCGGGTTCCTGGTCCAGGAGCAGGACCTTGCGGCCCGCGGCCGCCAGCTCCGCGGTGGCCACCAGCCCCGCCAGGCCGCCGCCCACGACGATCGCGTCGGCATCGGCACCCGAGGCGGGGTGCGGTGCGGCGGCTGCGGCAGCTGTGGGCAAGGCCGCGCTCACCGCGGCCGCACCACCGGTGATGAGCACGGAGCGCCGGCTGATCCGGCCGTTCCCGCGAGAGTTCATAGCATCCCCTGTTGCCGTTCGATCTTCCCTGACGACGTGCGGCCGACCGCAAGTTACCTCTGGGTAAGGTTCTGGTCACCATGCTGGACCCCGCACGAGGGGAGTGGTGGTGGTGAGTTCTCCAGTCTTGGGAGGTCATCGTTGTGATCGAATCCAACGCGGTCGAACTCCGCTGGCGCGGCGAACCGCTCCACCAGGTGCTCGCCGCCGCCGCGCCCGCGCTGGTGCCCGCCGTGCTCGCGCAGGTGATCGCCGAGTTGCCCGCGTACGCCGAACTGCCGGAGGAGGAGCTGCGCGGGGACATCACCCGGATCATCGAGCGGGGCATGGCGATGGTCGGGCGGATGTTGCGCAACGGCGGCGCCCCCGACCCGAAGTCGCTGACCGACCTTCGCGAGGACATCCTGCACCGGGCCGAAGAGGGCGTGCCGATCGAGGCGGTGCTCAACGCGCACAACGTGGGTGTCCGGGTGGCGTGGGAGCACTTCAGCGCGCAGGCCCGGCCCGAGGACATGCACGCCCTGGTCGGGGTGGTGGACCTCGTGCTCCGCTACCTGCGCGAGATCACCTCGGTGGCCTCGTCCGTGTACTTCCAGGAGCGGGACACCTTCCTGGCCGATGCGCACGCCGCTAAGCAGGACCTGCTGGCGGCGTTGCTGACCGGGGGCGACTCGATCGACGCGGCGGCCCGGCTGGGGATCCGGTTGGCAGACAGCTACGCGGTGCTCGACGTTGAGATCGCCGCGCATCCGGACGAGTCCGCGCCGGGCACCAACGCGGACGTGGCGCGGTGGCGGAAGCTCCGCCGGTTCCGCGCGGAACTGGAACGCCGGTCGCCGCAACCGCTGCTGTCCCGGCTCAACAAGCACGGCGGGGTGGTGCTGCTGGCCCGCGACGACGCGGCCGATCCGGACCGGCGCGTCCACGACCTGGTCCTGGCCGCGGGCGCGGCGGCGGGCGCCGACGTGACGGTGGGCGCGGTATCGGCGTCCGTCCCCGGTATCCCCGAAGCCGCGCGGACCGCGCACGAGTTGCGCCGGCTCGCGGTGGCCGGGCGTCCACCGGGGATCTACACGCTCGACGAACTAGCGCTGGACTACCAGCTCACCCGCCCCGGCCCGGCCCGCGACGTGCTGGCGGGAAAGCTCCGCGCGATCGAGGACGAACCAGACCTGCTGGAAACGCTGTGCACCCACCTCGGCACGGGCCTGAACCGGCGCCGCACCGCCCGCCGACTGCACGTCCACCCGAACACGGTCGACTACCGGATGCGCAAGGTCGCCGAACTCACGGGCCTGAACCCCGCGGACCCAACGGACGCGGCGCACCTGCGAGCCGCCCTCATCGCCCGTACCCCGCACTGATTCCCCCGCCAGGGAGTGCAGGTCGATTCGGTCGTGCAGGTTCGCCACCCGGCGACCGGTGAGCGCTTCGACCCGTTCGATCCGGCAGTGGACGGTGTTGACGTGCAGGTGCATGGCGGCCGCGGTTCGGGTCCACGACGCGCCGCTGTCGAGGAAGGTCTTCCGGGTCTCCAGCAGCCGGGCGCTGCTGCCGATGACCACCGGCTTCAGGCTCCGGTCGGCGCGGCTCGGTCGCTGGCGGGGTGCACGAGATCGATGTACTCCTGCGGCAGCTGGTCGAACGACAGCTTGGTGACGCTGGCGGGTCCGGAGCTGTAGGAGTCCTCGCCCTGCACGAGGCCGTTCTCGTCCACCGGCCACAAGATCAGTTGCCGGTGGACGACGAGGTAGTCGGCCGACTCGTCGTCCACCGGGATGCCGCTCTGGGCGGCGTACGAACCGGGGTAGATCTGCTTCAGGTACCCCTCGGTGACCACGCAGTGGTCGTCGACGACCAGCCGGTCCAAGGTGAACTCGAGGATGTTGGTCCGCGTCGCGAGGAAGTTCGCGTAGTACGTCCGCACCCCGTCGTAGCCTTTCGGGCCGACGTCCTTCCCGCCGTTCCAGAAGTGGTAGTCGGGCGTGGGGCTCAACGTCACCATCAGGCGGTCGAGGTTCGGTTCGGCCTCCGCCTTCATGTGTTCGAGCACGATGCCGAGGACGACGCGGTGCCGCTCGTTGGTCGTGACGGCGAGGCGGTTCTCGAGCATTTCCCAGGTGCGGTTGGGATCGATGACGGCCACGTGGATTTCCTTTCCGCGGAAACGGATGTCACGCCAGATGGTGGCCCGGGACGCACCGGTGGATCATCCGATGCGCGTCGGCAGATTCCCCCGGCCCGCCCGACGAGCGTCGGGCGACGCGGCTCAGAACGTCTCGCCGAACACCTCCGACGCGGCCAGCTCCGTCGACGACAGCGTCACCCTGCGGACCATGAGCACCAACGTCGCCTTGAACCGGTCCATCGGGTCCGCCAGGTCCCAGCCCATCTCCGCTTCGAGATGGGCGAGCCTGGCGGCGACGGTGCTGTGGTGCACGTGCATTTCCTCGGCGGTGCGCCGGAGCGACCCGAACACGCAGTAGGCCTCCAGCGTGGACACCTCCTGCTCGCCGGCCGGGGACGTGGCGATCGCATTGATCCGCGCCGCATCCGGATCGTTGAGCAGACGTTTCAGGGGGAGCTCGGCCAGCAGTTCCAGCGAACCCAGCCGCCCGTACGACACGGCCCGCCGCCCATGTCCGGTGGACGATGCGAAACGCAGCGCTCGACGCGCCTGCTGCCACGACGCCGGCGCCGCGTACACGCTCATGCGCTGGCCGATCCCCACCCACGGGCCGCGGTCGCCATCGGCGCAGCCCGGAGCCATCGGACGCTCGGCGACGATCGCGGCGTGCAGATCATCGGCCAGCCGGCGGTCGTCGCAGTCGTCCTGCAGGAGCATCGCCGTCAGGTTCCCGACCGCGACCGAGTGAACGAGGCGACCTGGGCAGCTGCGCGCGACCAATTCCAGCGCCGCCTTGCTCGACGCGGTGGAGACCGCCATCGCGCGGACCTGCCGGGTCGCGTCCAACCCGAGCAATCCCACCGCTCGAACCCGGTCCTCGCGCCTTTCCTTGTCGGAAAGGACCACTTCCAGCAGTGCCGGATGCCCCAACCGCGGACCGGCAGGCACCGCCGACCGCTGCGCCGCCACGCGCAAGGCATGCTGAAGCCGATCGAGGAGTAGCGAGTCGAGCGGGTGCTCGGCGGCAGTGCGTTCGAGCCAGACAGCCGGATCCGCGGCGGTCGGCGTCGCGAGGCGGCTCTCGTCGAGCGGGTCGCCCAAGCCCCCGTACCTGATGACCGGGCCCGACGCCCACTGCGCGCCGACCGGGCACTCCGCGAGCAGCGCCGCGGACCGCACGATGGCGTCGGCGTTGGCAGCGGACTCGCTGAGGGCGTCGAAGTACGAGATGACCCGGAACACCGACAGCGCATCGGACGCCAGTTCCGACATGCGCAACTGCTCGTCCTTCATGGCATTTCACCAGTCGTCACGCCGGGCACCGGTGCCTCCCAACCCCGGGCCAACGCCCGGGCGTGACGGTGATGGTAGTGACGCCACGGCTCGCCGAAGCCACGGCGGCCGTTGATCAGGACGGGGGCGCGGGGTTCCACACCAGCCACTTGCGCGCGACCTCCGCTGCCAGATCGACGTCGTGGTGGTGGGCGAGGAGCAGCACCTGGCACAGCACGTCGGCCACCTCCGCGCGGAAGTCGGTCGCCAGCTCTTCCGGGCTCTTCCCCTTGTCCCGCGCTTGTCCGGTCATCATGAGGAACGCCTGCGTCAGCTCGCCGAGCTCCTCGTGGAGCTTCAGCAGGAACCACGTCGCGTCCCGTTCGACGCCGTACTTGCGCGCGTAGTTCGCCGACACGGCTTCGACCTTGTTGACCAACTCGTAGAGGTTCACGCGCGCAGCCTAGAGACGCGTGTGATGCCGAGGTCCCGCCCGGCTTCAGCCCTCCTGGATGCGCCGGGCCAGCACGTAGTACGGATCGTCCGCGTCCCGGCTCCCGCGCGGTCCGTCGCCTTCCGGGGCGAGTTGTGCGCCCACCGTCGAGTGCGTCCACTCGCGCACCGCGAACCGCTCGACGATCGCCCACCGCCCGTCGCGCTTGGCCATGTGATCGACGTAGCGGAAGCCGCTGATGAAGTTGCGCCGCGGATCGGATTCCGGCGATCCCCAGTGGACGGCGGTCCCGTAGGTCTCGGCGACCGCCTGGTCACCGTGCAGCTCGCAGAGGTGGTTGCCGACGATGTGCATGGTGCCGGTGAAGCCGCCGAGCAGGGGACGCACCCACTCGACGTATTCGTCGACCGTGCCGTCGAATCCGGTGTGGTGGTCGATGCCGCCGGGGTGGTAGGCCGAGCGCACCAGGTCGAAGTCGAGCCGGTCGATCCCGCGGCAGTAGCGCAGCACGACCTCGCGGATCCGCTGCCCGTCCAGCAGCCCGGTCAGCGGATCGGTCACTGGGTCACCGTCCAGCCGCCGTCCACCGGCAGCAGGACGCCGTTGATGTAGGAGGCGAGCGGGCAGAGCAGGAACAGCGCGGCCCACGCGATGTCGTCACCGGTCGCCATCCGCTTCATCGGGTTCTTCTCCAACGACCGCTGCCCGACCTCGCTCTGCACGAAGCCCTGCAGCCGCGGGGTGTCGGTCATGCCCGGGGCGACCGCGTTGCTGCGCACCTCGGCGTTCCGGTAGGTGGCGAGATGCCTGGTGTAGCCGGCGATCCCCGCCTTGGCGGCGCAGTACCAGGGCGAGTCCGTGCCGATGAGGTTGCCGGCCAGCGACGAGACGTTCACCAGCGCGGCACCCTCGGGAACCCCGCCGGCGAGCCAGGTCTCGGTCATCAACCGGACGCTGCCGACCGCGATCCGGACGCCCTCGTCGAAGTCGAGGTTCCCGGCGGAGGAAGGCCCGGCGTTGTTCACCAGGTAGCGGATCTCGCCGAGGCGACGGCTCTCGGCGAAGCCCCGCTCGACCTCGGCCGGCGCGGAGACGTCGGCCGTGACCGCGAGGGCCTTGCCGCCGGACGCGGTGATCCGGTCGACGGTGGCGGCGACGGCGCTCTCGTCGAGATCCCAGGCGGCGACGGCGAGCCCCAGCTCCGCGGCGCGGAGGGCGACGGCCTCGCCGATCCCGCTCCCGGCGCCGCTGACCAGCAGGACGTCTCCAGGGGTGAAACCGAGGTCGATGGTGGGCTGAGCGGTGTTCGGCACGGGTGCTCCTCGAAGGGGTAGTCGGTGGTCAGACGCCGTATCCGCCGTCCACGTCGAGCTTCTGCCCGGTGATGAACTTCGCGCGGTCCGACGCGAGGAAGCACGCGGCTTCCGCGATGTCCTGGGCGCTGCCGAAGGCGCGCAGCGGGATGTTGCGCTTGGTGACCTCCAGCGCCCGCTCGTCGAGGTCGCCGCTGGCCATCAGCTCGGCGGCCATGCCGTCGGTCAGCATGCCGGGGCCGACGCAGTTCACGCGGATCCCGAACCGGCCCTCCTCGGCGGCGAGCGCCCGGGCCGTCGCCTCGACGGCGCCCTTGGGGCCCGCGGACAGCCCGTCGCGGACCGGGTAGCGGTGGGTGGCCGCGGTGGTGATCGCGACGATCGAGCCCCGGCTGGCGCGCAGCGCGGGCAGCGCGGCGTGCACGACGTTGAAGAACGCCTCGGCCTCGGCGGCGAGGTGCTTGGCGAAGTCGGCCGGTTCGACCTTGGAGAGGTGGACCTGCGGGATCAGCGGACCTGCCGCGTGGACGAGCGTGTGGATCGCGCCGAAGCGTTCGACGACGCTGTCCAGGTAGACCTTGCTCTGATTCGCGTCGGTGAGGTCGAGTCGGTCCGCTGCGGCCACCCCGCCGCGCTCGGCGAGCTCCGCGACCAGGTTTTCGGCGGCCCGTTGGTCGCTGCGGTAGGTCAGGGCGACGCCGGCGCCGCGTTCGGCGAGCAGCCGGCAGATCGCGGTACCGAGACCGCCGGTCCCGCCGGTCACCACCGCGACGCCGTGCCTGTCCTGGAAATCCGTCACGATCGCCCTTTCCGTTCGTGATGCCTGAGTGGTTGTTCCAGATCGGTGCGCGGGCATGTGCGCCGACGTGGTCGCTCGGGTGCGGGGCGCCGGTTTCGCGCGAAAGCGGCGTTCCGCGTGAGGCGTGATGGCGGTTTCGCGCGAAACCGCCACCGCCTGTCAGGTGCCGGGTGCCTCCGGGACGAGCCGGTCGGAGCCATTCCGAAACGACCCCTAAGGGCTGTTCGGGAAGTTGGTCCAGCCCTTGCCGTCGGCGCGGCCGTACCAGCCCGAGGCGGCCAGCGTGCCTCCGTCGACCGGCAGGGTGTGGCCGGTGATGTAGCAGGCCTCGTCCGAGGCGAGGAACTGCACGGCCGCGGCGTAGTCGTCCGCGTCGCCGAAGCGGCCGAGCGGAACCCAGGTCCGGATCAGCTCGGGATCGCGGCCGCGCAGCATCGCGGCGGCGGGGGTCTGCGGGGTGTCCGCGAGATCGGGCGCGATGGCGTTCACCCTGACGCCGTGCTGCCCGACCTCCACCGCCAGGCTCTTCGTGAACGCCGAGACCCCGGCGTTGAACGCCGAGTAGGCGGCCTTGCCCGGAATGCCGCGGAAGGCCTCGACGGTCGAGTTGTTCACGATGGCACCGCGACGCTGCTCGATCATCGCCGGCAGCAGCGCGTGGGTCATGGTGAACACGTGGTGCAGGTTCAGCTCGTAGAGCCGGCGCCACTGCTCCGGCGTCGACCGCACGAACGTCCACGCCGTCGGGCGGAAGTCCCCGACGTTGTTGACCAGCACGTCGACTCGGCCGTCTCCCGCGGACAGCGCCGCCCCGGCGGTCTCGGCCACCACGTCGTCGTCGGTGATGTCGCCGACGACGACCACGCAGCGACCGCCGGCGGCCTCGATCTCCAGCCGCGCGGCGCGGGCGGCGTCGCCGTCCACGTCGTTGAGCACGACGAGATCCCCGGCACGGGCGAACCGGCGGCTGATGGCGCCGCCGATGCCCAGCGCACCTCCGGTCACAACGCAGATCCGTGGTCGGTCAGTCATCTTCGCTCCAGGAGGGGACGCGCGAGCGGCGTGGTGTTCGGGTCTCGATCCAGTCGATGGACAGCTCCCGGCGCGCGAACCGCCACGCGCCGTCCTGCCTGCGGTAGCCGTCGGCGTAGCGCAGGTGCCACACGAGGTTGATCGGCTCGCCCGACGACCGCTTGCCCAGGTGGTGGGCGATGCACGCGATGCGGCCGGTCGCGGTCCGCCCGTCGCCGTCGAAGACCTGGCCGACGATCGCGTGCTGGGTGAGTTCGAAAGCCTCGACGGCGCGCAGTGCGCCGGCGATCGCCGATCGGCCACTGTGGACATCGGACGGGCCGAGTTCGGCGGGCGGGGACGGCATCGCCAGCACGGCGTCTTCGGTGAACAGGGCCGCAGCCACGGCGAACGCGCGGGCGTCCACGGCGGCCGCGTAGCGGGCGACCAGGTCGGCGAGCTCGACCCGGTCGGCCGTGGTGAGCGTCATCGCCCGGCCAGGCCGAGCCGCTGCGCGCACGCGGAGAGCTCGTCCTTGACCGCGGCCAGGTCGGTTGCCGGCGTGGGCTGCAGCACGATCCGGCTCGCGCCCCGCGCGGCCAGCGACTCGGCCTTCTCGGTGGTGATCGCCGAGACGAGGTGCCCGAGCGTGACCTCCAGCGCGTCGGGATCCCGGTCCGCCGCTTCGGCCTCCTGCCGCATCAGGTCGATGAGCTCCTGCAGCTCGGCGCCGCCGACGCCGAGCGGCTGCAGGCCGTCACCGCGGCGTCCCGCGCGCCGCGCGGCAGCCCGGCTGTGCCCGCCGATGTGGATGGGGACCCCGCCGGGCCGGACCGGCTTCGGGTAGGTCATCGCCCCGGCGAAGGAGAAGAACCGGCCGTCGTGGTCGACACCGGTCGACGACCGGTCGGCCCACAGCTTGCGCAGCACGTCGATCTGCTCGTCGGCCCGCCGCCCGCGGGTCTCGAACTCGGCCCCGCACGCCTCGATCTCCTCCCGCATCCAGCCCATGCCGACGCACAGGCGCAGCCGGCCGCCGGAGAGCGCGTCGATGGTGGCCGCTCGCTTGGCCAGCACCACCGGGTGGTGGTTGGGCAGCACGAGCACGCCCGTGGCCAGCTCGATGCGGGTCGTGTGCGCGGCGAGGAACATCAGCAGGTCCAGCGGATCCGGGATGTCGCAGTCGTCGGCCAGCTCCATCTTCCCGGAACTCGCGTAGGGGTAGACGCTGGAATACCGGCTGACCACGACGGCGTGCTCGACCGCGACGATCGATTCGAACCCGCATGCCTCGGCGTGCCGGGCGAACTCGCCCATCCAATCGGGCCGGGCGGTGACGCCGGCCGCCACCGGAGCCATTACGGCGTATCTCATAACGGAATCCTACGAGAGCGAGACGAGAATACAAACCTAGCGTTTGCTTGTTTTTCTGGTTACGATGGCGCGCGCTCCGGCATCGCCGCGCGCATCACGCGTGCGATGCCCAATGTGGACAGTGATGGGAAGTGGCCGCATTCCTGCGGCGCTCACCTGCGCGCGGTGAGCCGCCGAGCGCAAATCACCGCTGTCGGCTTCGCGAGCGTTCGACGTCCACCCGGGTGACGGTACATTTCCCGCGAAATCGCGCACCACCTGCGGAAACGATGGTGGCGCAATTCCTCGTGAAATCGCGTTCGTGCCGTCGGCGGGGGTTCAGGCACCGGGTCGGCGGCGGGTGACCGCCGCCGACCCGGCGCGTCACGCTTCCTTCGCCGCGGGGCGGAGCTTGGTCTTGAGGATCTTGCCGCTGGCGTTCTTCGGCAGCTCGTCCCGGACGACGATCTCCCTCGGCACCTTGAAGTTCGCGAGCCGGGCCCGGCAGTACTCGATCAGCGCGTCCTCCGTCGGCCTGCTCCCGCCGCGCGGCACCACGAACGCGAGGGCGACCGAGCCCATCCGCGGGTCGGGCTTCGCCACGACGGCCGACTCCGACACCTCCGGGTGCGTCGCGAGGACGTTCTCCACCTCGGCTGGGTAGACGTTGAACCCGCCGACGGTGAACATGTCCTTGATCCGGTCGGTGACCTGCAGGCATCCGTGCTCGTCGAGGCGGCCCACGTCGCCGGTGCGGAGCCACCCGTCGGCGTCGATGGTCTCGGCGGTGGCCTGCTCGTCCTCGAAGTAGCCGAGCATGACGTTGCGGCCCCTGATCAGGATCTCGCCCTCGTCGCCGGCGGGCACGTCGTCGCCCGCGGGGTCCACGATGCGGAGCTCCATCCCGTCGACGGGCGGGCCGGTCGTCTCCGCGATGTGCGCCGGGTCGTCGTCCGGGAGGGACTGGGTCACCACGACAGCCTCGGTCAGGCCGTAGGCCTGGCTCACGGACGTGAAGCCCAGCTCGTCGCGCATCCGCTGGAACAGCGACTTCGGCACCGTCGCGGCCCCGGCGACGGAGAACCGCAGCGACGAGAGGTCGTACTCCGCCAGCCGGGGGTGGTTGAGCAGGGACGTGAACAGGGTCGGCGCGCCGGGCAGCACCGAGATCCGCTCCGCCTGGATGAGTTCGAGCAGCTCGTCGGCCTGGAAGGTGGCGACCGGGTAGATCGTGCTCCCGGCGGTGATCGCGGTGATCATGCCGGCCTTGTAGCCGAAACCGTGGAAGAACGGGTTGACGATGGCGTAGCGGTCGGCCGTGCTCAGCTCGGCGCGCTCGGCCCAGACCCGCGCGACGTCGATCGTCTGCCGGTGCGCCGTGAGCACGCCCTTGGGGATGCCCGTGGTGCCCGAGGTGAACATGATGTCGCAGATGTCGTCGGGCGTCACCGCGGCGACCATCGCCTCGAACCGGTCTTGGTCCACCGAGCGGCCGCCGGAGATGAAGTCCGGCCAGCTGAGCACGCCGTCGGCGGGCTGCCCGCCCAGGTCCACCACGGTGTGCAGGTGGGGCAGCCCGGGGATGGGGCCGTCCCCGGCCTGGCCAGGCGATTCCGCGGCGGCGGTGCGGAGCATCTCGAGGAAGTCGATGCCCAGGAACCCGTTGGCGAGGACGAGCGTCGAGGCGCGGGAGCGGGCCAGTACGGCCGCCGCCTCGTGGCCCCGGTAGCGGCTGTTGAGCGGGACAACGATGGCGCCGATGGACTGCGCGCCCAGGAGCGCGAGAATGAACTCCAGCCGGTTCGGCGCCCAGATGGCCGCGCGGTCGCCCCGGCGCAGGCCGCGCGCCGCATACGCGCGCGCCGTCTCGGTCACGAGCCCGGCCAGCTGTTCGTAGGTGACCCGGATGTCCCCGTCGACGACGGCGGGTTGGTCGGGATGCCGCCGTGCGGCCTCCGCGACGAGGAGGGGGATCGTCATCGGGGTGTTCACCGTGCCCACGCTCTCCTTCGAGACGACCAAATGCTTGCTAGGTGATCCTAGCGGCGGGTGCGCCCGCAGACCAGGCCTTGCGCGGTGCGGGAGCGGCGTGCCGCGGCGGCCAGTGGCGGGTGCGCGGGCGCGGCTGTGGCAGACTGTCGACCAAACGCTTGTTGTTGTGGGGGATTCGCGGTCTGCGGGAAGGAAGGCGAGATGGCGACGAGGACCCGGCCGGGGTCGGCCAAGCGCGGTGCGGCCTCGGCAGGAGGCGGCAGCGGCTCCGACCGGCGGAGCCAGCTGCTGAGCATCGCCGCGACGCTGTTCGCCACGAGAGGGTACGCCGAGACCACCGTCCGGGACATCGCCGACGAGGCGGGCATCCTCTCGGGCAGCCTCTACCACCACTTCAGCTCGAAGGAGGCGATGCTCGACGAGATCCTGCGGGGCTTCCTGTCCGCACTGCGCGACCGGTTCCGTCAGATCGAGCAGGACAGCGTCGACCCCCGCGCGGCGCTCGACGAGCTGATCGTCGCGTCCTTCGAGGCCATCTCCGCGACCCCGCACGCGGTCGCGCTCTACCAGGCCCAGGTGGTGGCGCTCGCCCGCCAGCCCGGCTTCGAGTACGTCGGCGAGTTCAGCCGGGAGATCGAGAAGATCTGGCTGCGGTTGCTGGTCGCCGGGCAGAAGGCCGGGATCTTCCGCGCCGACGTCGACATGAACATCACCTACCGGTTCATCCGCGACACCGTGTGGTCGTCCGTGCGCTGGTACCGCCCGCGCGGCAAGTACAAGCCGGAGGCCATCGCCAAGCAGTACCTCCACGTCCTCTACGGCGGCCTCCTCGCGAGCTAGTGGCTCGGCCCGCGTGGTTGGCCGGGTAATCGGCTTGCCGTCTCTTGATCATCAGGCCGAGGCCGATTCATCCTGGGCGGTAGTCGCTTTGGTGAAGCAGAGGCACGGCGAACCGCCGTGGCGCCTTTGGGCAGAAGCGGGTTTCGGCCAGTTGATCGCCTGGTCGGGCGCCGCGTTTCGGGCACCCGACCAGATCCTCCCGCGGTTACAGATACGGGCGGGTGATCAGCTCAATCGCGTGACCGGCGGGGTCTTTGAAGTACACTCCTCGACCGCCGTGCTCGTTGTTGATCTCGCCTGGGCGGCGCATCTGCGGATCGGCCCAGTGCTCGATGCCGCGATCGCACAGCCGGCGATACGCGCGATCGAACAGCTCGTCGTCGAGCAGGAACGCGTAGTGCTGCATCTGGATCTCCACCGGCGGCTCGGCGAACTGCAGTAGCACGCCGTCGGCGAGCTGGATGTTGGTGAACGGGCCCCAGGACGGTGCTTCTGGGAGTTCCAACAGCTCTCGGAAGAACCGAGCCGACTCGTTGCGATCCTTGGCAGCGATGATGGTGTGGTTGAACGTGGCTGTCATTCGGCTGACCTCGTTGTTGTTCGACACGGGAAAAGGACTTCGCGGTGCGCGAGTGCCGGGAGGTCCACGTGGTGCCGAACTGAGGGGGTGCGTTCTCTGCACCCGCCGTGCGATCAGCCCTCCACCGGGTGGCCGATCTGTGCGTGGCGTAGCGCCGGTCCGGTGTTCACATTGGTGACGTTACTTGATCGGGCTGGCCGCTACAACAGGACGCGATCGGCTGCAAGTGGCTCTTCACGCAGTCTTGGCCGGTCCGTCACGGTTCTGCCTGTCGGTCGACGAGTGAGGCGGAGCCGGGTCCTGCGGCATCTGGGCGTGCACGCCGTTGCTGGGCGCGGAAGTGGGCTTCGTCGACGCCGTCGGCGCCGTGGATTGGTACGGACGACTTCGCTCCATCCCCCGGGAGAGTGTATGGTCCACCACACCAAGCGCTTGCTCGGTGATCGGCACGAGGGATGTGGGATGTGACGGAGCAGCTGGTGGACTTGCGGGACAAGGTCGTGTTCATCACCGGTGCCGCACAGGGGCAGGGCGCCGAGCACGCCAGAACGCTGGCGCGGTTCGGGGCCGATGTGGTGCTCGCCGACCTCGACGAGCGCGCAGTTGCTGCGGTCGCTGCGGAGATCGACGCGAAGACCCTCGCCCTGGAACTGGACGTGCGGAGCAAGAGCGCGTGGGACGAGGCGATGCGGCGCACCCGGGCCGAGTTCGGCCGGGTCGACGTGCTCGTCAACAACGCGGGGTTCTACGGCTTGGCCCCGCTGGCGGCGCTCGAGGAGGACCACCTCGTGCGGGCGCTGGGCGTCAACCTGGTCGGGCCGATCCTCGGGATGCAGGCCGTGCTCCCGCTGATGCGCGACCGGGGTGGCTCGATCATCAACGTCGCCTCGACCGCGGGGCTCACGGGGTTCGCCGGCGGGATCGGCTACGGCGCCTCGAAGTGGGGGCTGCGCGGGGCGAGCAAATCGGCGGCCAAGGAGCTCGGCGAGTTCGGGATCCGGGTCAACTGCATCTGCCCCGGCGCGATCGACACCGCGATGATCTCCGACGAGACCAGAGCGGGCGGCGGCGCGGTGGCGAACCAGCCGATCCCGCGGGTCGGTGCGCCCGCGGAGGTGTCCGCGCTCGTGGCGTTCCTGGCCGGCGACGCAAGCAGCTACTGCACCGGGCAGGACTTCGTGATCGACGGCGGCCAGACGATCTGAGGAGGGGAACGTGTTCGACGCAGAGGTCGCGGCGGTCATCCGGTCGCTCGACGCGGGATTCCCGAAGGTCGAGGAGATGACGGGGGCGGAGGCGCGGGCGGCGATCGCGGCGCGGCGGCAACCGGTGCGAAACCGGGACGATGTGGCGCGCACCGAAGACCGCGAGATCCCCGGGCCCGGGGGCGGTGTGCCCGTCCGCCTGTACTTCCCGCACCGGCGCGGTGACGAACCGTTGCCGGTCGTCGTCTTCTGCCACGGCGGCGGGTTCGTGTTCTGCGACATCGAGTCGCACGACGCGTTCTGCCGCGAGCTGTCGGGACGGACGTCGTCGGTGGTGGTCTCGGTGGACTACCGGCTCGCGCCCGAGCACAAGGCGCCCGCCGCCGTCCTCGACGCCTATGCCGCACTGACCTGGGCCGCGGAGAACGCACGCGGGTTCGGTGGCGACCCGGGCCGGCTGCTGATCGCCGGCGACAGCGCGGGCGGGAACCTCGCCGCTGCCGCCTGCCTGATGGCCCGGGACGGCGGAGGGCCCGCGGTGGCCGGCCAAGTGCTGATCTACCCCGTGCTCGACCCGTCGTGCGACACCGGCAGCTACCGCGAGTACGGCACCGGTTACGGGAACACCAGGGCCGCCATGGAGTGGTACTGGCGCCAGTACCTGCCGGCGGACGACGTGGCCGGGCCCCGGCACCAGGTCGTCCCGCCCGCCGCGGACACCTTGCGCGGCCTGCCGCCCGCCGTCGTCGTCACCGCGGGCCTGGACCCGCTGTCCGACGAGGGAAGGGCGTACGCGGCCGCGCTGGCCCGGGACGGGGTTCAGGTGACGCACCGGCACTATCCGGGCCTGTTCCACGGGTTCCTGACCATCATGTCCCTGCAGGCCGCGCGGTCGGCCCGCGATCTGCTGTGGCACGACCTGTGCGCAGCTACGAAGCAAGGAGCAACGTCTTGACCATCGGAGCTCACAGCGCGGTGCGCGACGTCCTGGTCGTCGGCGCCGGATTCGCCGGTCTGTACGCCGTGCACGCGTTCCGGCGGGCCGGGCTCGACGTGATCTGCCTCGAAGCAGGCGAGGACGTCGGCGGCACGTGGTTCTTCAACCGCTATCCCGGCGCCCGCTGCGACGTGGAGAGCATCGACTACTCCTACTCGTTCGACGAAGACCTGCAGCGCGACTGGGTGTGGAGCGAGCGCTACGCGACCCAGCCGGAGATCCTCTCCTACATCCACCACGTCGCGGACCGGTTCGACCTGCGGTCGCACGTCGAGTTGAGCAAGCGGGTCGTGGCCGCGGACTTCGACGAGACCGCGTCGCGGTGGGCGGTGCGCACGGAGGACGGGGACGAGCACCTCGCGCGGTACGTCCTGTTCGCCACCGGTTCGCTGTCGGCCCCGAACAAGCCGGACATCCCCGGCGCCGACACCTTCGCCGGCGAGACGTACTTCACCGCGCGCTGGCCGGAGCCCGGCCCGTCGCTGCAGGGCAAGCGCGTCGGCATCATCGGCACGGGCTCGTCGTCGGTCCAGTCGGTGCCGATCCTCGCCAGGGAGGCCGACTCGCTCACCGTTTTCCAGCGCACGCCGAACTACAGCGTGCCCGCGCTGAACCGGCAGCTCACCGACGCCGACCAGCGCCGCATCCGCGAGGAATACCCGGCGCGGCGGGCGAAGGCGCGCATGAGCGGCGGCGGATCGCCGCACCAGCCGCACCCGAAGCGCGCGGCCGAATGCACCCCGGAAGAGCGCGAGGCCGCGCTGGAGGCGGGGTGGCGCAACGGTGGTGTGCTGTTCGGCAAGACCTTCCCCGACCAGTTCACCGACATCGAGGCGAACGACTACGCGCGCGAGTTCGCGGAGCGGAAGATCCGGGAGATCGTTGCGGACCAGCGCACCGCCGAGGACCTGATCCCCACCGACCACCCCATCGGGACCAAGCGGATCTGCACCGACTCCGGGTACTTCGAGACGTTCAACCTGGACAAGGTCGCGCTGGTCAACCTGCGCCGGGAACCCATCACGCGGATCACCGGCGCGGGCATCGAGACCAGCGCGGGATTCCACGAACTGGACGTGCTGGTGTACGCCACCGGGTTCGACGCGATGACCGGTGCGCTCACCCGGATCGACATCACCGGCCCGCGCGGCGACCGGATCCAGGACGCGTGGGCCGAGGGGCCGGTCACCTACCTCGGCGTGCAGATCCCCGGCTTCCCCAACCTCTTCACCGTCAACGGCCCCGGCGCGCCGTCGGTGCTGTCCAACATGGTGCTGACGGCGGAGCAGCAGGTCGACTGGCTGGCCGAGCTGATCCGGCACGCCGACGAGACCGGGGCGGCCCAGGTGGAAGTGCGCGACGACGCCGCGGTGAAGTGGACCGATCACGTCCAGCAGGCCGCGGACGCCACGCTGTTCCCCCGGGCCAACTCCTGGTACCTCGGCGCGAACATCGAGGGCAAGCCGCGCCGGTTCATGCCCTACGTGGCAGGACTGGGCGCCTACCGCGAGCGCTGCGAGGCGATCAAGGCCGACGGCTACGAGGGATTCGTGTTCACGGCTCGCTGACGGTGGAGCGGCGGCGACCCCGCCGCACCACGCGGCCTACGGGCCAACGAGGTACCGGCAGACGACACCTCCGGCACTGCGGGTTTGCGCCACCGAGCCCGGCGGCGCAAACCCGGGGGTGCGCCTGGGCTTCCCGCCCGACCGCAATTTCAATGGAAATCGGACCTTCGATTTCCATTGAAATTGCGGGAGTTGTCCACAGGTATCGGCGTGTCGTGGCCCGACACGCCGAAGGCCGCAATTTCCATTGAAATCGGACCCTCGATTTCCATTGAAATTGCGGGTCAGGAAGGTCGGCGGTGCAGGGCAGGGCCGTCTTCCTGTTGGTTCCGGCGTTCGGGGTCTGCGGGGGCGGGGCGACTCGGCTTCGCCGTGCGCGTCTCGCCGGACGATCATGCACGTTTCGCCGGATGACCATGCGTGTCTCGGCGGGCGATTTCGTCGTTGCTGAACGGGTTTTCGCGTCAGTATGCCAATCGGTGCTCGCCGCTGATGTCGCGGCGAGCACCGATCTTCGTTTCAGGCCGCGGTGATCGCCGCGAGGACGCGGGCGCGGTGGGCCGCCGTGGTGCCCCAGGCCGCGACCAGGGCGCGCACCTTCGTGATCCACAGGCCGAGATCGTGCTCCAGCGTGTAACCGATCGCGCCGTGCACCTGCAGCGCCGTGCGGGCAGCGAGGTAGGCCGCGTCGGAGGCGGCGACCTTGGCCGCCGACACGTCCCGCGCGGCATCGGCCGACCCCACCGACACCGCCGCGCCGTGCAGCAGCGGCCGGGCGAAGTCGAGCGCCACGCGGACATCGGCGAGTGCGTGCTTGAGGGCCTGGAACTCGCCGATCGCCCGGCCGAACTGACGCCGGTTCTTGGCGTACTCCACGGCCTCGTCGAGCAGGCGCTCGCCGGCGCCGAGCAGCTGGGCCGAGCAGGCGAGCGCGGCAGCGTCGAGCGCGGCAGCGGCCGCGCCGGCCGGCAGCGTGGCGAGCCGGTCCTTCGCGGTCACCTCGAAGAGCCTGCGGGTGCTGTCCACGGAACGCCGCAGCGACCCCGGCTCCGCGAGGTGCAGCTCGTCGCCGTCGACCAGCAGGACGCGGTCGGCGACATCGGCGTCGAGCGCGAAGGGCGTGCCGGGCGGCGCGGCGAGCGTGACCACCCTGCTTCCGGCGGCCAGCTCCGCGAGCGATTCCGGGTCGGTCGCCTGCAGCAGCGCGGGCGCGACGACGACGGACTCGATGTACGGCCCGGGCACGAGGTGGCGGCCGATCTGCTCGAACGCGACGACCACGTCGATCGGCGACGCTCCGAGCCCACCGGCATCCTCCGGCACGCACAGGGCGTGCACGCCGAGGTCGGCCAGGCGCTGCCAGATCTTCCGCCCGGACGCCGCATCGCCCTCGCTCCACGCGCGGGCCGCGGTCGGCACTCCCGCGGTGCCGAGGAAGTCGTCCAGCGACCGGGAGAAGGCGAGCTGTTCGTCGTTCAATGCGAACCTCATCGGGCGCGGCCCTCCTTCGGCAGGCCGAGCAAGCGCTCGGCCACGATGTTGCGCTGGATCTCGTTCGTCCCCGCGTAGATGGGGCCCGACAGCGAGAACAGGTAGCCGTCCAGCCACGCGCCGCCGGCCGCCGCGTCCGGGCCGCGCAGCTCGGACTCCGGCCCGAGGAGATCCAGCGCGGTCTCGTGCAGCGCGACGTCGAGTTGGGACCAGAACAGCTTGTTCACGCTGCCGTGCGCGCCGATGTCGCCGCCGCCGGAAAGCCGCGTGACCGTGCCCCACGTGTAGAGCCGGTAGGCCTGCGCAGCGATCCACGAGTCGACCACGCGGTCGCGCAGGTGCGGCTGATCCGCGCCGCGTTCGCGCCACAGCGCCACCAGCCGGTCGGCCGCCGCGCAGAACCGGCCAGGCGAGCGCAACGACAGGCCGCGCTCGTTGCCCGCGGTGCTCATGGCCACCCGCCAGCCGTCGCCCGGCGCGCCGAGCACGTCGGCGTCGGGCACGAACACGTCGTCGAAGAAGACCTCCGCGAAGCCGGGGTGCCCGTCCAGCTGGGGGATCGGCCGGATGGTGATGCCATCGGCGTTCAACGGGAACAGGAAGTAGGTCAGCCCGCGGTGCCTTTCGGCGTCCGGGTCCGAGCGGAACAGGCCGAACCCGCGGTCGGCGAAGGGCGCCCGCGAGCTCCACGTCTTCTGCCCGTTGAGCACCCAGCCGCCGCGTGCGTCGTCGCGCGTGGCCGTGCTGCGGATCGACGCGAGGTCGCTGCCGGCCTCGGGCTCCGACCACGCCTGGGCCCAGATCTCGGTGCCGTCCGCCATCGACGGCAGGTACCGGTCCCGCTGTTCCCGGGTGCCGTGCCCGAAGATGATCGGGGCGAGCAACGAGATCCCGTTCTGCGCGACGCGCACCGGCGCGCCGCTGCGGTAGTACTCCTCTTCGAACAGGACCCACTCGATCATCGAGGCGTCCCGGCCGCGGTACTCCGCCGGCCACGAGACGACCGACCAGCGGGCCTCGGCGAGGGTGGCTTCCCATTCCCGGCGGGCCGCGAATCCCTCGGCGGAGTCCAGCAGGGGCAGCGGCTTCGCCGGGACGTGGTCGTGCAGCCAGGCCCGGGCTTCGTCGCGGAAGGCCAGCTCCTGCGCGGTGAAGTCGATGTTCATGCGTCCTTGTCTTTCCGCTCGGCCGCGTCGCGCATCTTGCGCGCGTCCATCCCGGCCAGGGAGTCGCCGCCGACCTCCGCGTTGTGCGCGTGCGCGGCGTGGTGCAGGCCGAACACCGAGTCCATGCCGGCCCGCATGCCCTGCAGGTCCTCCGCCTGGTTGATCGCCTTCTTGGTCAGGGCGAGCCCGAAGCCCGGCATCGCGCCGATGCGGCCGGCGAGGTCGAGGGTGAAGGATTCCAGCTCGGCCCGCTCCACGACGTGGTTGACCATGCCCAGCTCGTGTGCGCGCTGCGCGGGCATGCGGTCGCCGGTGTAGAGGAACTCCTTGGCGGCGCGCGGGTTCATGACCCACGGGTGGGCGAAGTACTCGACGCCAGGGATGCCCATCTTCACCACCGGGTCGGCGAAGAACGCGTCGTCGGAGGCGACGATGAAGTCGCACGACCAGGCGAGCATCAGCCCGCCGGCCACGCACGCGCCGTGCACCATCGCGATCATCGGCTTCGGGATCTCCCGCCACCGGCGGCACATGCCGAGGTAGACCTCCGACTCGCGCGCGAAGCGGCGGTCCACGCCCTCCCGGCCGGTGTGGTCCCACCAGATCACGGCCTTGCGGTCGAAGCTCTGGTCGGCGTCGCGCTCCGGCGTGCCGATGTCGTGCCCTGCGCAGAAGTGCTTGCCGTTGCCAGCCAGCACGATCACCTTGACCTCGTCGTCGTCCACGGCACGGCTGAACGCGGCGTCGAGCGCATAGGTCATCTTCGAGTTCTGCGCGTTGCGGTACTCGGGCCGGTTCAGGGTCACGAGGGCGACCGCGCCTCGGCGCTCGTAGGTGACCACCGAGTCGTCGCTGGTACTGGGCATGCTCCTTCACGTCCTTTCCCAAACAAGTGCTTGGTTTGCTACCCTACGGGAGATCGCCGGTACTTGGCCAGGACCCGCGGTCATCCGCTCACAGCGATCGGTTCGGGAGCCGCAGTGACGTCGTCGAAGAAGGAACAGCCCACGCCGGAATGCCCGCCGGCCCACCGCCTGCTCGAAGGCAGGACCGTCGTGGTCACCGCCGCCGCGGGGGCCGGGATCGGGGCCGCCGCCGCCCGCCGGTGCCTCGAAGAGGGCGCCAAGGCCGTCGTCATCGGCGACACGCACGAGCGGCGCCTCGCCGAGTCGGAGAAGGCGCTGGCCGGCGAGTTCGGCGGCGACCGGGTCGCCGCGGTCGTGTGCGACGTGACCGATGAGGCGCAGATCGACGCGTTGTTCGACGCGACCGAGGCGTTCGGCGGCGCGGACGTGGTGATCAACAATGCCGGTCTCGGCGGCACGGCGTCGGTGCTGGAGATGACCGACGAGCAGTGGCACAAGGTCCTCGACGTGACGCTGACCGGTACCTTCCGCTGCGTCCGGGCGGCAGGCAAGCGCATGGTCGACGCCGGCAAGAAAGGCGTCATCGTCAACAACGCCTCGGTGGTGGGCTGGCGCGCGCAGGAGGGGCAGGCGCACTACGCGGCGGCGAAGGCCGGCGTGATGGCGCTGACCCGGTGCGCCGCGATGGACCTGGCTCCGCACGGCATCCGGGTCAACGCGGTCTCGCCCAGCCTGGCCATGCACCCGTTCCTGGCGAAGGTCACCAGCGACGAGCTGCTCGCCGAGCTCAAGGGCCGGGAGGCGTTCGGCCGCGCGGCCGAACCGTGGGAGATCGCGAACGTGATGGTCTTCCTCGCCAGCGACTACGCGTCGTACCTCACCGGTGAGGTCCTGTCCGCGAGCAGTCAGCACGCCTGAAATCCCAGACCCCGCACGCCTTTTGCGTGGCGGTGCGGGGCAGCGGCCCTCCACGGAAGCTACAGCCGCCGCCTGGACTCCGTCCTCCGCAATTTCCATTGAAATCGAACCTTCGATTTCAATGGAAATTGCGGATCCGCAGGCGCCGGGACGCACCGAAATAGAGGAGAACTCCGTGACCGAGGCCTACATCGTCGACGCCGTCCGCACTCCCGTCGGCCGGCGCGGGGGCGCGCTCGCCGGGATGCACTCGGCGGACCTCGGCGCGCACGCCATCCGCGCGCTCGTGGATCGCACCGGGGTGGATCCAGGCGCGGTCGACGACGTCATCTTCGGCTGCTGCGACACGATCGGTTCCCAGGCCGGGGACGTCGCGCGGACCGCGTGGCTGGTGGCCGGCCTGCCCGACCACGTGCCGGGTGTGACCATCGACCGGCAGTGCGGGTCGAGCCAGCAGGCCGTCCACTTCGCGGCGCAGGGCGTGCTCTCCGGCACGGCCGACCTCATCGTGGCGGGTGGGGTGCAGAACATGTCCGCCATCCCGATCTCGGCCGCGATGATCGTCGGCCAGCAGTACGGCTTCAGCACGCCCTTCGCCGAGTCACCCGGCTGGCTCAAGCGCTACGGCGACCAGGAGGTGTCGCAGTTCCGCTCGGCCGAGATGATCGCCGAGCACTGGAACATCTCGCGGGCCGACATGGAAGCCTACGCCTACGAGAGCCACCAGCGGGCCATCGCCGCGATCGACGGGGGCCGGTTCGCCGCGGAGATCGCGCCGGTCGACGACTTCGACACCGACGAGGGGCCCCGGCGCGACACCAGCCTGGAGAAGATGGCGGGCCTGCAGCCCGTCGCGGGCGGTGAGCGGATCACGGCGGCAGTCGCGTCGCAGATCAGCGACGCCTCGGCCGCGGTCCTGATCGCCTCGCCGCGCGCGGTCGAAGAGCACGGCCTGACCCCGCGTGCGCGCATCCACCACATCTCGGTGCGCGGCGCCGACCCGGTCTGGATGCTGACCGGCCCCGTCCCGGCGACCAGGCACGCATTGGAGCGGACCGGGATGGGGATCGACGACTTCGACCTGTTCGAGGTCAACGAGGCGTTCGCGTCCGTCGTGCTGGCGTGGGCGAAGGAGACCGGCGCGGACCTGGCCAGGACGAACGTCAACGGCGGTGGGATCGCGCTCGGCCACCCGATCGGGGCGACGGGCGCCCGGTTGATGACGACGATGCTGCACGAGCTGGAGCGCCGCGGCGGGCGGTTCGCGTTGCAGACGATGTGCGAGGGCGGCGGCCAAGCCAACGTCACGATCATCGAACGCCTCTAGAGCTGTTCGAGAACTCGTTCTCCGCATCGGCACATGTCTCCCGTGGGGATCGCCTGGGGTGCGGGCTCCCGATCCCGGCGGCCCGCGGCCTTGTGCCGCCCGCGTCCGCTGGTTCGGCGACCGATGGCCTGTCCTCCGCAATTTCAATGGAAACTGCGGACCATCGGTGTGTCGCACCCCCGACACGCCGGAGGTCGCACCCCCGACACGCCGGGGGATGTGGGCAACCTCGGGTTCCTGTGGACAACTTCCGCAATTTCAATGGAAATCAGAGCTCTGATTTCCATTGAAATTGCGGACCACCCCGGTGGGGGTGGGGTGGGGTTGCGGCTGTCGGCTCGAACGTGACCGCTTGGAGCCGTAGCTGTGGTCGGTTTGGATCGGATCGATACCGGTGGGCGCCTTCTCGGTCGCGCGGCATCGCGTTGCGCGCCGGGCGGGGGCTGCGCTGGGTGGGGCTGCGCTGGGGTGGGGCTGCGTCGGGTGGGGCTGCGTCCGCCCGGGCCTCGTTGGGTGGGGGCTGCGCTGGGTGGGTGAACCAAGCGCTTGCTTGTTGTCGGGATCGTGTGGTTATCTGGGCGCATGACGGAGCACGACGGGCCGACGGCCGGCTTCTGCGCGGGACGGGTCGCCATCATCACCGGTGCCGGGCAGGGTCTTGGCCGGGCGCACGCCCTCGAATTCGCGCGCCACGGCGCCAAGGTCGTCCTCAACGACATGTCCCCGTCCGTCGAGGACGTCGCCGCGGAGGTGCGGGCCGCGGGAGGTGAGGCGGTCGCGGTCGTGGCCGACATCGCCGACTGGGCGGCCGCCGAGGGCGTCGTCGACCTAGCCGTGAGCACGTTCGGCAGGCTCGACACCCTCGTCAACAACGCGGGCATCAACCGGGACCGGATGCTGGTCAACATGAGCGAGTCCGAGTGGGACCAGGTCATGACCGTCAACCTCAAGGGGCACTTCGCCCCGCTGCGCCACGCGGTCGCGTGGTGGCGGGACCAGGCCAAGGCGGGCAACCGGATCGCCGCCCGGGTGGTCAACACGTCGTCCGGGGCCGGGCTGATGGGCAGCGTCGGCCAGGGGAACTACGGCGCGAGCAAGGCAGGCATCGCCGCGCTGACCCAGGTCGCCGCGGTCGAGTTCGCCCGCTACGGCGTGGTCGTCAACGCCATCGCCCCGTCGGCGCGGACCCCGATGACGGAGGCGGTCTTCGCGGAGCGGATGGCCAAGCCCGCCGACGGCTTCGACGCGATGGACCCGGCGAACGTTTCCAGCCTCGTGGTGTGGTTGGGCAGCGACGCGGCCACCACGACCGGCCGCGTCTTCGAGATCGAAGGCGGCGAGGTCTCCCTCGCCGACGGGTGGCGGCACGGCCCGCCCGCGGTGAAGGACGGCCGGTGGGAGCCGCAGGAGCTGACGGCGGTCATCGCCGACCTGGTCGCGAAGGCCGAACCGCCGACGCCCGTGTACGGGGCCTGACGATGACCATCGGTGATGAGGAATTCCGCGCCGAGGTGCGCGAATGGCTGGCCGACGAGCTGACCGGCGAGTTCGCCGACGTCGTCGGCCTCGGCGGTTCGGGCCGGGAGGACGAGGCGCTCGACCGCAGGCTGGCGTGGGAACGCCGGCTCGGTTCGGGCGGCTGGATCGGCCTCGGCTGGCCCGTCGAGCACGGCGGCCGCGGTGCCTCCCTGGCGCAGCAGGTGATCTTCCACGAGGAGTACGCGAGGGCAGGCGGGCCGGGGCGCTTGCTGCACATGAGCGAGCAGCTCGTCGGCCCGACGATCCTCGCGTTCGGCTCCGACGAGCAGAAGCGGCGCTTCCTGCCCGGAATCCTGTCGGGGGAGGCACTCTGGTGCCAGGGCTACTCCGAGCCGGGCGCGGGATCCGACCTCGCAGGAGTCCGCACGCGCGCGGTGCGCGAGGGGGACGAGTACGTCCTGAACGGGCAGAAGGTGTGGACCTCGCTCGCGCACGTCGCCGACTGGTGCTTCGTGCTCGCGCGCACCGACCCGGGGTCGAGCCGGCACGCGGGCCTGTCCTACCTGCTGGTCCCGATGGACCAGCCCGGCGTCGAGGTCCGGCCGATCCAGCAGATCACCGGCACCAGCGAGTTCAACGAGGTGTTCTTCGACGATGCCCGGACGCCGGTGGCCAACCGGGTCGGCGACGAGGGCGACGGCTGGCGGGTCGCGATGGGCACGCTCGGCTTCGAACGCGGCGTCGCCACGCTCGGCCAGCAGATCGGCTTCCAGCGCGAGTTCGACCACGTCGTCGAGCTCGCCAGGGAGGGCGGCGCGCTGGCCGATCCGGAGCTGCGCCAGCGCATCGTGCAGTCGTGGATCGACCTGCGGGTGATGCGCTACACCGCGGTGTCGACGTTGCGGTCGGCCGGCAGTTCGGTGTCCGGGTTCGAGGCGTCGCTGTCCAAGCTGCAGTGGGCCACGTGGCACCGGGACCTCGGGGAACTGGCCGTCGATGTCGTCGGGTCGGCGGCGCTCACCGTCGGCGATCCCTACGACCTCTCGCCAGAGCAGACGTCATTCCTGTTCAGCCGGTCGGACACGATCTACGGCGGCTCGAACGAGATCCAGCGCAACATCATCGCCGAGCGCGTTCTCGGGCTGCCTCGCGGATGAAACGGAGTACCCGGTGAGCGAGAACGAAGACCTGCGCGACGAGATGCGCAAGGCGGTCGCCGACTTCCTCCGCGCCGAATCGGACCGGCGGGCGGCGATGGACGGTGACGACGGCTACGACCGGGCGCTTTTCAGGCGCGGCGTAGCGGACCTGGGGCTCGGTGGGCTCCCGGTGCCGGAGCGGTTCGGCGGGCTGGGGCTCGGGTTCGCCGAGGCCGCTGTGGTGATCGAGGAATTCGGGCGCGCCGTCGCGCCCTCACCGGTGCCGGACACGCTGATCGCCGGGACGCTGCTGGGCGAATCGGCCGACGCGGGATCGCTCGGTGAACCCGGCGAGGCCTTGCTCCAGAGGCTCGCCGAGGAGCCGGTCGCGATCGCCGTGGCCGGCCTCACCGGGACACCCGGTCGCGGGCCGGTCGTGGCGGCCGGTGGACAGCTGTCGGGCGTGGTCGGTGCGGTCCCGCACGGGGCGGCGGCGGACATGTTGCTGGTGATCAGCGACGAAGGGGACGACGCCGCTGTCCATCTCGTGTCCCCGGATCAGCCGGGCGTGACCCGCACACCGCGCCGGGCGCTGGACCACACGCGCCGGCTCGCGGACGTCGAATTCGCCGGTGCTCGCGCGGATCGCCTGTCGCCCGAGGCCGATGGCGGGGCCCTGGCACGCCGGCTGGTCGCCCTCGCCCGAATAGCGTTGGCCGCCGAGTCCGCCGCCGCGGCGCAGGCGTGCCTCGACGAGACCGTGGGCTACCTCAAGGTGCGGGAGCAGTTCGGGCGGCCGATCGGCTCGTTCCAGGCCCTCAAGCACCGGTGCGCCGATCTCGCGGTCGCGGTCCACGGCGCCGTCGCCACCGCGCAGTACGCGGTGCGGTTCGCCGTCACCGGCGAGGCGACCGACGAGCTGGGCGACGATCTGGCGACCGTCGCTGCGGTGGCGAAGGTGGTCGGCGCGGACACCTTGATGCGGGTGGCCGCGGATTGCCTGCAACTGCACGGCGGCGTCGGGTTCACCTTCGAGCACGATCTGCACCTGTACTTCAAGCGGGGCAAGGCGAATCAACTGCTCGCCGGGTCCGGCCCGGCGTTGCGGCGGCAGCTGGCCGCACGTCTGTGAACGGGGGTCCCGGACAGCGGGACCGGCGCTGGGCCTGCGCGGCGAATCGCGCAAACGTAGCGGTGTGCTTGCATCGATGGCCAATTCCGGGAATTCCAACGATCTTTCGATCGCCGATGCGGTCGACCGCCTCAGCAGGGCCGAGCGGACGGGAATCCCCGCCGAGCCGGTGCGGGACGTTCTCGGCGATACGGACATCGCGCTCGCTTACGCGGTGCAGCAGGAGCTCGCGCGGCGGCGTGAAGCCAGGGGCGCGGTGGCGGTGGGCAGGAAGATCGGGCTGACCTCGCCCGCCGTCCAGCGGCAGATGGGCGTCGAACAGCCCGACTTCGGAGTGCTCTTCGCCGACATGGACGTCTCGGGCCGGGCCGTGATCCCGTTCCACCGGCTGCTGCAGCCGAGGGTCGAGGCGGAGATCGCCTTCGTGCTGAAGGCGGACCTGGCCGACGGTGAGCTCGACGAGGCGCAGGTGCGCTCGGCGGTCGACTACGCCGTGCCGGCGCTGGAGATCGTCGACAGCCGGATCGCCGGATGGGACATCGCGATCACCGACACGATCGCGGACAACGCCTCCAGCGGGCTGTTCGTGCTGGCCGAGCACCGGCTCGCGCTCGACGAGTTCGAGCCGCGGGAGGCGGCCATGCGGCTGTACGCCGACGACGAGCTGGTCTCGGAGGGCGACGGGGCCGCATGTCTCGGTGATCCGCTCACCGCGCTCGCCTGGCTGGCGCGGACGGCGTTGTCCTTCGGCGATCCGCTGCGCGCCGGGCAGATCGTGCTCTCGGGAGCGCTGGGTCCGCTGGTCCCGGTCGCACCGGGCATGCGGTTCCGCGCCGTCATCGACCCGCTCGGCGAGATCACCACGACGTTCTCCGCGAAAGGAGCATGACGGCGCTTCCTCGTTGCGGAATCCCGTTCCGGCAGCAGGTGTTCCGCCGGGATCGGCTACGCCAGGTATCGCGCGAGGAGCAGCCGCGCCGCCAGTCGCATGTCGGCCTCCGCCTGCTCGACCGTCGTCTTGCGGCTGAGGCTGGAAATGAGCACCCCCCACCAGCTGAACACGAGCAGGCGGATGGTGCTGCGGTCTTCCTCGCTGGGGGAGGACTTCCCGAGGGTGCGGAGGATGGCGTGGGAGAGCGCCGAGTCGTTGTCCGGATACCCGCTCGGATCCGTGGTGTAGCTGGCGGCGGTGCTCTGGACCATCGCCGAACACAGCAGCGGCCGGCGGAGCAGCTCGCGGCTCAGCGCCACCAGGACCTCGCCGATGTCGGTGACGACGTCTTGGCCGCCGACCGGCCACAGCTGTTCGACGAACTTGCCGAGCTGCGCCTCGAACACCGCGGTGAACAGGTGCGTCTTGGACGGGAAGTAGCGGTAGACCGTCCCGATCGCGACACCGGCGTCCTTGGCGACCTCGTGCATCTGCACGCGGTCGAAGTCCGCCGTGGCACCGAGTTCCGCGGCGGCGTCGAGGATGCGATCGCGGCGCGCGACCTGGCCCTTCGACACCGGCGATGCGGGAGGCCGCACATCGGCGATTCTGGCCACTGTTCCCCCTGTTCTGGCCGCACGTCCGGATTCTCCGGTTTCCCAGGATAGAGGCGCGCGGTTCGCGCGCCGGACGTCGGATCTGGTGGCTAGAGGCTGTTTTGAGTGTTGTGGTGTGGTATCGCGGGGTTTTGTCTTTGAAGCGGCGCAGCCGCTTAGCCCACCCTCGCAGCTTGCGCCGCTGCGGGTTCACGGTGCCCACCCCTCCGGGGTTCTCCCAGCGAGGGACAGCCCCGACGTGGTGAATTGGGTATTCATGAGTCGGGGGTCCCACAGCGAGAAGGCTCCTGAGGTTCCGCTACCCGCACCGCCACGCAGAGCGAGTTCGGAAACAGGTTCTAGAGCCAGTCGCCGCCGTCGCCGACGGTGAGGAAGCGGGTCATCGCCTCGCTCGACCACGTCTGCTGGGGAGCCGCCAGGTCGGGCCGCGGCAGGGCGGGGCCGGCGAAGAACTCGTTCGACACGGCGTGCGCAGCCTGCATGAGGAGGGGCGCAACCCGTTCCATGGGCGTTTGCACGTCGCCCACCACGGAGATCGCCGCCGCGGGACCTTCCTGGCCGCGCAGCGCGATGCCGACGCAGCTGACGTGGGCGAAGCACTCGCCGCGTTCGAAGGCCAGCCCGCGACGGCGCCTGATGCGATCCAGTTCCTGGTGGAGGATGCCCAGATCGCCGATGCTGCGCGGGGTCCGGCGGACCGCGTCGGCATATTCGGCGTCGATCCGTTCCGGGGGCAGCCAGGCGAGCATCGCCTTGCCCAGCGCCGTGCAGTGCGCCGGGGCCCGGCCGCCGACGCGCGAGGGCACGTCGACCGCGGACCGCCCGCCCACCTTGTCGAGGTAGTACACCTCGGTGCCGGAGAGGACCGCCAAGTGCACGACCAGCTTGGTGCGGATCGCCAGGTCGTGGAGCACCGGCGCCGCAGCGCTGCGCAGGGCGTTCTGCCCGATTTCGCGGCCGCCGAGCCCGAGCGCTCGTTTGCCGAGCCGGTATCCGGACGTCGTGTGGTCGAGCCAGCGCAACCGGACCAGCTGGTCGAGGATGCGGTGGGCCGTCGATCGGGGCAGACGGGTCCGCCGGGTCACCTCCTCCAGGTTCCGACGGGTGTGCGGGTGCTCGAACAGGTCCAGGATCAGCGTCATCCGCTCCACCATGGACGGCGGTACGGGCTCCTCGACTGCCGACTCGGCATTCATCCTCAACGTTGAGGTCATGCCACACCTCCCGCGACCGGCAAAATGGAATTGATTCTAAAACAAGCTAGCAGCGACTCGGGCCGGCGAAAAGTGCCTGAACGGTGGCTGCGGCGGCCATCCCGCCCGAATGGTCCCGTTGCGCCGGGCGGGATGGCTGCCCGGCCTGTCAGTGCGCGGCGCGGGTCTCGGTCGGAGCGTGCCGCGATGCGAAGGCGTGGATGCTGGCCACGACGTGGTCCAGCTCCTCCTGGGTCGTGCCGTGGCTCATGCCCAGGGACATGCCCCGCTCGAAGACCTCGTCGGCGACCGGCAGCCCGTCGCGCGGCTGCCGGAACTCGACCCCCCGCATCATCGGGTGCCGGGTGACGTTGCCGCTCCAGACCGTTCGGGTGTCGATGCCCGCGGCCTCCAGGGACTCCTGCAGGTCGCTGCGGGTGAACCCGGCGTCGGGCTTGACGAGCACCGGGTAGCACAGCCACGCGGTGTGGAAGTCCGCCAGCTGGCGGGGGAGGGAGAACAGGGTCGGGTAGCTGCCGAAGGCGGCGCTGAAGGCCTCGAAGATCTCGGCGCGGCGGGCGAAGTTGCGGTCCAGCTTCGCCAGCTGCTGCAGCCCGAAGGCCGCGCCCAGCTCGGAGGGCTCGAAGTTCCACGGCAGGACGTCGAAGATGAAGTCGTTGTCGTAGGCGACGCCGTCGAGGTCTTCGCGGAACACCCGCCCGCTGCCCGCCGAACCGAACAGGTGCGGCTCGGAACGGCGGCCCCAGCGCCGCAGCATGAGCCCCCGGTCGCGCAGGCGCTCGTCGTCGAGCGTGACCATCCCGCCGTTGCCTGCGCAGGTGATGATGTGCGCCATGGCGAAGCTGGTGACCGTGATGTCGCTGCGCAGGCCGGTGGGCGTGCCGCGCAGCGTGGTGCCGATGGCGTCGCAGGAATCCTCGATCACCTTGAGGTCGTGCCGGTCGGCGATGTCGCGGATGGCATCCCAGTCCGGGGCGTTGCCCGCGAGGTTCGGGATCAGCAGCGCCCTGGTCTTCTCGCTGATCATCTCCTCGATCTTGCTCACGTCGACGTTGTAGGTGTCCGGTTCGACGTCGACGAAGACCGGCACGAGGCCGGCGCGCACGAGTGGGGAGACGTCGGTGGAGAAGGTGAGCGGCGAGGTGACTACCTCCGCTCCCGCGGGCAGGCCGAGGAGCTCGACGGCGAGGTAGATCGCCGAGGAGCCCGAGTTGCACATCAGCCCGAGCCGCTTGCCGTACAGCTCGGCGACCCGGCGCTCCATCTCGGCGACGTTCTTGCTGATCTTCAGCGCGAGCGGGCCGCCGCGCAGCACCTCCAGCACGGCGTTGATCTCCGCCTCGTCGTGCACGCTCCGCGCGTAGGTGACACGTGTGACCATGGGAAACCTCCGGTTGTCGTGATGGGCGGCGGTGGGCCTGGGGACGCGCGGATCGCCGGACATCGGCCGCGACCCCGTCGGCACCGCGCGGCGCCGGTGGCCGTGGCGACCGCCCGGGATCGCCGCGAACTCCTCGGCCGCGGCGGGCGAGATATCCACCAAGCGCTTGATTGGGATGTTCCGCTCAACAGGACCACATACTGGTGTGGAACCGCCCGGTTGTCTACCGTCGCGAGGGGCCGGTGGCGAATTCTTCGGAGGAACCGGGAATCCTGGCGCCGACGTGATCGCGGCCGCGGCGGCCCGCGTCCATCGTGGACGAAGTCGCGGCCGGTGCTGTTCCGGCGGCGACCACATCCGGTGGTGCCGTGGACTTCCGGGGGACGCGACCCGAACGATGCCGTTGGAGGGAGTGCTGTGCCCACTCAGCAGGAGGTGTTCGGCGGGGGTCTCGCCGTGGTGACCGGTGCCGGTTCCGGGCTCGGTGCCGGACTGGCCCGGCACCTCGCCGGGAACCTCGGCATGACGGTGATCGCGGCGGACGTCGACGAGCCGGCCGTGCGCGGCATCGCCGACGAGGAGCACGGCAGTGGTGGCCGCGTGGTCGCGCACGTCGTCGACGTCCGGGATCCCGACGCGATGATGCGGCTCGCCCGCCAGGTGCGCGACGAGTTCGGCCCGGTTCGGCTGCTGATCAACAACGCCGGGGTCGAGCAGGTCGGCTACCTGTGGGACGTCACGCCGGAGAGCTGGCGGCGGGTCGTGGACATCAACATCACTGGGGTCTTCCACGGGATCCGGGCCTTCCTGCCCGCCATGATCGAAGACGAGCGGCGCAGCCACGTGCTCACGATCGCGTCGGTCGGTGCCGTCACGACGTTGCCCCTGCAGGCCCCGTACGTCATGAGCAAGCACGCCGTGCTGGGCATGGTCGAGTGCCTGCACCAGGAGATCGCCCAGGTCGGCGCCGACGTCTCCGTCGCGGCCGTGCTGCCGGGGCCGGTGGCGTCCAACATCTTCAGCGCCGCGGGCGGCGTCGAATCCGGTGACGTCGCGGCCGCGGAGGAACACCGGCGGGACATGCTGGCCATGCTCGAACAGGCCATCAGCGCCGACGAAGCGGCGGCGACGATCGTGGAGCAGGCGGCGCAAGGCGAGTTCTACATCGTCACCCACCCCGAGACCGTGCACGCGGCCATGGCGGCGCGTGCCGATCAGCTCACCCACCGTCGCGCCCCAGCGCCTCACCGGAGCCGGTTCGGCCGGCGCGATTGACCGGTGGATCGAGCGCATCCCGTTGAGCGGGAGCAGCTCTTCACCGCCGGTGCGCAGCGGTGGTGGGCTGCGGCATCGCAGTACCGCACCAGAACGAGGAGACTCCGATGCCCACGAGCACACCGCCCGCTCCCGCGCCCGCCCACGACACGATCGTCGACCTCGTCGTGGCCGGCTCCGGCACCGGGATGGCCGCGGCGCTCGCGGCGCGAGAAATGGGGCTCGACGTGCTCATCGTCGAGAAGACCGACTACGTCGGCGGGTCGACTGCCCTGTCCGGCGGTGCGTTCTGGATCCCGGCGAGCTCGCTGCTGGCGGCGGAGGGGGCGGTCGATTCGCCCGAGCGCGCCGAGCTCTACCTGCGCTCAGTCGTCGACGGCAGCTCGCCGGACCAGCGGTGGGAGAGCTTCCTGCGCCACGGCGACGAGACCGTCCGGATGCTGCAGCGGACCACACCGATGCGCTTCATGTGGAGCAGGGGCTACTCCGACTACCACCCGGAACTGCCCGGTGGCACCGCGGCCGGCCGCAGCTGCGAGTGCAAGCCGTTCGACCTCTCGGTCCTGGGCGCCGAGCGGGCCCGGCTGCGCCCCACGGGCCTGAAGTCCCCGGTGCCGATGCCGATCACCGGTTTCGACTACAAGTGGATGAACCTCATGACCCGGGTTCCGCGACGCGCGGTTCCGCGCGTGGTGCGGCGGGTTTCCCAGGGCATCGGCGGAAAGCTGCTCGGCCGGGAGTACGTCGCGGGCGGTCAGGCGCTCGCCGCCGGCTTGTACGCGGGTGTCCTGCGGGCCGGGATTCCGGTGTGGACCCGGACCTCGGTGCAGCGGTTGACCACGGAGGGCGACCGGGTGACCGGCGTGGTGCTGGAGCAGGACGGGCGCGAGGTGACGGTGCGGGCACGGCGCGGTGTCGTGCTCGCGGCCGGCGGTTTCGACCACAACATCGCGCTGCGCCACGAGTTCCAGTCGGAGGCGCTCGAAGCCGGCTGGAGCCTGGGGAACGAGGGGAACACCGGGGACGCCATCCGGATCGGGCAGGAGGCGGGAGCCGACATCGGCCTGATGGACCAGGCGTGGTGGTTCCCGGCCGTCGCGCCGCTGCCCGGGGCGGCTCCCCTGGTCCTGCTCGCCGAGCGGTCGCTGCCGGGGTCGCTCATCGTCGATCGGCACGGCCGCCGGTTCGTCAACGAGGCGACCGACTACATGAGCTTCGGCCAGCGGATCCTGGAGCGGGAGCGGGCCGGCGACGCCGTCGGATCCATGTGGATGGTGTTCGACCAGCGCTACCGCAACAGCTACGTGTACGCGGCCGGGCTGTTCCCGCGGATGCCGCTGCCGGAGAGCTGGTACGCCGCCGGCATCGCGCACCGGGCGGACGATCCCGCCGATCTGGCCCGCCGGACCGGGCTGCCGGTCGAGGGCCTCGTCGCATCCCTGCGCCGGTTCAACGAACTCGCGGCCGCCGGCGTCGACGAGGACTTCGGCCGCGGCGCCAGCGCCTACGACCGCTACTACGGCGATCCGACCGTCGCGCCGAACCCGAACCTGCGCCCCCTGCAGGGACAGCTGTACGCGGTGCGGATCGTCCTCGGCGACCTCGGCACCTGCGGAGGGCTGCGAGCGGACGGGCACGGGCGGGTGCTGCGGTCGGACCGTTCCCCGATCGACGGGCTCTACGCGATCGGCAACACCGCGGCGAACGCGTTCGGCACCACGTATCCGGGAGCCGGCGCGACCATCGGTCAGGGGCTCGTCTACGGCACCGTGGTGGCGCGCCACGCAGCCGGCAAGGAGGCCCCGGTTGCGCCTGCTTCCTCCAGCTGACGACGATGCCGACTTCGCGGGGCGGGGGTTCTTCCGTGCTCGGCGAAGCATCCGCCAGCCCGGGAGAGCGGTGGAGTGAACGGCCTGTTCGCCTCGTCCATCGGGACGAACGGTCCGTTCACTCCACTTCCAGCGGTGCCCGCCGATGCTGGGCGGATGGAGCGAACGGACCGTTCACTTCGCCTATCGAGGCGAACAGGCCGTTCACCGCTCACCGGCTAGAGAGGATGCACCGCTGCGCGAAACGAGGTCCCGATCGCCGTCCCGCTCGCGATCCGTCCGGCGCGCCGGGCAGCGTCGGGTAGTACGTTCCGGCCGACCAGCCGCCGTCGACCGCGATCTCGGCCCCGGACAGGTAGCTCGCCGCGTCGCTGGCCGCGAACAGCGTCACCTGGGCGATCTCCTCCGGCTCGCCGATGCGCTGCAACGGCACGTCGACGTAGTGCTGCTGCAGCGCCTCGCCGGACTCGCCGGCGGGATTTCCCATCGCGGTGTTCATCCCGCCGGGATGGATGGTGCACACGCGGATTCCGGACGGGCCCAGCTCGTACGCCAGCGACCGGGACAACCCGCGCACCGCCCACTTGCTGGCCGAGTACGCGGCCAGGCCGTTGACGCTGCGGAGCCCGTCCACCGACGAGGTGTTGACGATCACGCCTCGCCCCGCCGCCTTCATCGCCGGCACCACGGCCTTGACGCCGAGCAGGACGCCGAGCACGTTGATGTCGAGCACCTGCTGGGCGTCCGCGACCGACAGCTCTTCGATCTCCGCCCAATGCAGGATTCCCGCGTTGTTGACGAGGATGTCGATGCCGCCGAACCGGTCGGCGGACGCGGCGACCAACGCGCGCCAGTCCGCCTCGTCCCGGACGTCGATCTGGTGGAACATCGCGCGCGAACCGATCTCGTCCGCGACCTGCTGCCCCGCGTCGACGAGCACGTCACCGAGCACCACGGCCGCTCCTTCGGCGGCGAACAGCCGCGCGGTGGCGGCTCCCAAGCCCTGCGCGGCGCCGGTGATGATGGCCACCTTGCCATCGAGTCGTCCCATCGGATTCCCTTTCAGCGGCGGAATGGCCCGAATTGGGCGGGATCGCCGGTTCCTGCGCCACCCGAAAGCACCAGGCTTCCAGCCTTGCCCGCCGAATGCCCGCAGGCCTCCCGCTCATCGGGAATCCGCACCGCACCGGGCCCGCGGCCGGCTCCGGACGCTCCCGCCCGAGCGCTTGCTCAGCCGCGCGAGCGGGAAGTGTCCGTCTTGGTCAGTGGGATCGAATCGGCACGGCGGAGTCGCCCGGGAGCATCGTGATCCCATGGCGACGGAAGAGACTTCGAACCGCTGGGACGACGAGTGCGACGTGCTGGTGATCGGTTCCGGCGGCGGAGCGCTGACCGGGGCCTACACCGCGGCCCGGGAGGGGCTCTCGGTGATCGTGGCCGAGGCGACCGACAAGTTCGGCGGCACCACGGCGTATTCCGGCGGCGGCCTGTGGTTCCCGGGCAACGCGGTGCTCCGGCGGGCCGGTGACCAGGACACCCTGGCGGACGCCAAGACCTACTTCCGCGCCGTGGTGGGGGATCGCACGCCCCGGGAGCTGCAGGACGCGTTCCTGGACAACGGCGGACGGCTGGTCGACTACCTGGAAGCCGACGACGACTTCGAGTTCCTGGTCTACCCGTGGCCGGACTACTTCGGGTCCGCCCCGAAGGCGAGTGCGACCGGTCGGCACATCATGCCGACGCCGTTGGAGCCCGCGCGGCTCGGCGCGTTGCGGGACTCCCTCCGGCCGCCGCTGGACGTCGACCGGGCGGGCAATCCGCCGGCCGACCTGCTCATCGGCGGGCAGGCGTTGATCGGCAGGCTGCTCCTCGCGCTGTCCAAGCAGGACGCGGTTCGGATGCGCCGGGGCGCCGTCTGCGACGAGCTGGTGCGCGAGGGCGACGTCGTGGTCGGTGCCGTGGTCGACGAGGGTGGCCGGCGGCGCCGGATCCGCGCCCGCAGGGGCGTGCTGATCGCCGCCGGCGGATTCGAGCGGAACCAGTCGATGCGGACCGAGCACCAGGTCCCGGGGGCGGCGCGCGATGCCATGGGGCCGCCGGGCAACCTGGGCAAGGCGATCCAGGCCGGCATCGACGCCGGCGCGGACACCGACCTGATGTCGGAGGCGTGGTGGTCGCCCGGCATCACCCACCCCGACGGGACGTCGACGTTCTCGCTGTGGTTCACCGGCGGGATCTTCGTCGACGACAACGCGGAGCGCTTCGTCAACGAGTCCTGGCCGTACGACCGGATCGGCCGCGTCGTCATCGACCGCATCGGCGACGGCGGCGTGACGCTGCCGTTCTGGATGATCTACGACGACCGCGAGGGAGCGCGGCCGCCGGTGCGCTCGACCAGCGTCCCGGTGGGGGAGACCGAGGACTACGTCGACGCCGGCCTGTGGTTCAGCGCCGACACCCTGGGCGAGCTCGCCGAGCAGATCGGTGTCCCGGCGGAGAACCTGGTGCGGACGGTGGCGCGGTTCAACGCGTTCGCGGCCGCCGGAACCGATGACGACTTCCACCGCGGTGCCGAGCCGTACGACCGGGCGTTCGCCGGGGACGGCTCGCCGCTGGTCCCCATCGAGAAGGGACCGTTCCACGCCGCTGCGTTCGGGATCTCCGATCTCGGCACCAAGGGCGGCCTGCGCACCGACGCGCGGGCCCGGGTGCTCGACACGTCGGGAAGCGCGATTCCGGGCCTCTACGCCGCGGGCAACTCGATGGCGGCGGTCAGCGGGACCGCGTACCCGGGTGGGGGCAATCCGATCGGATCGTGCATGGTGTTCAGCCACCTCGCCGCGCTGGACATGCTCGCACGATGACCACGACCGGCGGGTCGTGCTGACGACTGCCGCGTTGCGCGAACGGGGCCGCCCTGGCGCAGAGAGCGCCGGGGGAGCACCCGCTCGAATTCGACGATCGCCGCGAGCTGCGGGCCGGTTTCCGGCCACCCGCCTCGCGGCGTTCTGCTTGCCCGCCGCGACCTCGCTCGACGGAAACGCGGCCTTCGCCTTGACGCCTCCCCGGCGCGTGGTTAACCTTCCCGCCATCAAGCAAGCGCTTGGGCAATTCGCGGAATAACGAAGCGGGCTGAACGCTGAACGCCCGCCGGATCCGCGCGCCGCCCGGTGCATTTCGGGCGGAGGTCGTCGCCACCGCGACTGCCGGTCAACGTCAAGGACGACGCAGGAGGAAAGGCATGTCGAGCGTTCCCGTGGATGCGACGCCGTCGGCGGCCGAGGAGCTGCTGGCGATCTCGGAGATCCAGGCCCTGTTCGCCAGGCGCCTTCGCGTGATGGACACCAAGCAGTGGGACCGCTACGCGGAGTGCCACACCGACGACGTGGTCAGCGAGTCCTACGCCGACGTTCCGGACGCGAACCGGCCGCAGGCGGACGGCCAGGGGAACAAGGTGGTCGGCGCCGAGGCGCTGACCAAGGCGATCTCCGGGCTCCTCGACGGCGACACGAAGGTCACCACGGTGCACCACGGGCACATGCCGGAGATCGAGCTCACCTCCCCGACCACGGCGCGCGGGATCTGGGCGATGGAGGACGAGCTCTGGTGGCAGCACGGCGACGTCACCGAGCACATGCACGGCTACGGCCACTACCGCGAGGAATACCGGAAGGTGGAGGGGCGATGGCGGATCAGCTACCGCAAGCTCACCCGCCTCCGCGTCACCAAGACGCCCGGGTTCTTCTCCTACCTCCGCGGCCGGCTCTAGCGGGCGCTCTGCCGCACGACACGCGGCGTTCCTCCTCGATCGCCGCGCGGTGCGACCGGTGAACGGTCCACAGAGGAAATTCCCCATTGGCCGGGTATCGGCTGGAGGCCCCCGATGAACTCGCAGGAACCAACCCCGACGGGTGCCGGCCCGTCTTCCGTCGGGTCAGCACAGTTGCGCAAGGTGGCGCTTTCCAGCCTGCTGGGGACCGTCATCGAGTACTACGACTTCCTGCTCTACAGCACGATGGCGGCCCTGGTGTTCGGGAAGCTCTACTTCCCGGCGCTCACCCCGGGCGTCTCGACCGTCGCCGCCTTCGGGACGCTGGCGGCCGGCTACGTGGCGCGTCCCCTGGGCGGGCTCCTGTTCGGGCATTTCGGCGACCGGCTCGGGCGCAAGTCGATGCTCGTGGTGACCATGATGCTGATGGGCGGCGCCAGCTTCCTCATCGGCGTCCTGCCCACCTACGACAAGATCGGCTTCGCCGCCCCGGTGTTGCTCGTCCTGCTGCGCATCGTGCAGGGCGTGGCGGTCGGCGGGGAGTACGGCGGTGCGGCGCTGATGGTCATCGAGCACGCCGACTCCAGGCGCCGAGGGGCGTGGGTCGGGATCATGCAGCTCGGCTCGCCGTTCGGCTTCCTGCTCTCCACCGCCGCGGTCACGGTGGTGACCCTCCTGCCGAGCGAGGCCTTCCTCTCCTGGGGCTGGCGGGTGCCCTTCCTGCTGAGCGCGGTGCTGCTGATGATCGGGCTGTACGTCCGGCTGAGCGTCGTCGAAAGCCCGGTGTTCCGCGAGGCCGCTGCCGTCGCGGAATCCCAGGCGCAGCCCAAGGTGCCCGCGCTGCAGCTGCTGCGGCAGCCGCGCGCGCTCGTCCTGGCGTGCGCCGCCGGGATCGGGCCCTTCGCGCTCACGGCCCTGACCAGCTCGCACATCATCGCCTACGCCACGGGGCTCGGGTACCAGATGTCCGATGTCATGCGGGCGCTGCTGTTCACGGTGTCCGTCTCGATCGTCTGCATCCCCTTGTTCTCCGCCTTGTCCGACCGGTTCGGGCGGCGCCGCGTGGTCATGGTGGGCGCGGTCGGCACGGTGCTCTTCGCGCTGCCGCTCTACGCCATGGTCGACAGCGGGTCCGTGGTGGTCATGACGGCCGGGCTGATGATCGCCCAGGTGCTGCAGAACCTGATGTACTCGCCGCTGGCGCCGATGCTCTCGGAGATGTTCGGCACCCGCGTCCGGTACACGGGTGTCTCGCTCGGCTACCAGCTCGCCAGCCTGCTCGGCGCCGGCTTCACCCCGCTGATCGCCACCAGCCTCGTCGCCGCCACCGGGGGTTCGAGCATGCCGCTGACCGCCATCGCGGCCCTGTCGGCGGCGATCACGATCGTGTCGATCTGGCTCATCGCCGAGACCAGGGGCCGTGACCTCACCGACGACGGCCCAGCCGTCGCGGGCCGTCCGGATTCCGGTGCGACGATGGAGGAAACGCGATGAGTGCCATGACATCTCCGAAGACGCCGGTGCTGGTCACCGGCGCGGCATCCGGGATCGGCGCGGCCTGCGCCCGCACCCTGGCGGCCGCCGGCCGACCGGTGGTGCTGTGGGATCGCGACGAGCAGGGCGCGACCGCCGTCGCGAAGCAGATCGAGCACGACCACGGGACACCGGTCGCCGTGTCCGGGATCGATGTCGCCGACGTGGCCCGGTACGACGACGTCCTCGGCGAAGCCCGACGGGCCGTCGGCAGGATCGGCGGTTTCGTCCATGCCGCAGGTGTTGTCGACTCGACACCGGTGACGGAGTTGTCGCGCGAGGCGTGGCAACGGGTCCTCGACGTCAACCTCACGGCGTACGCCTACGCGGCCGCGGCGCTCGCCGAGGACCTCAAGGCGCAGCCGGGCTCGGCCATCGTCGCGATCTCGTCCATCAACGCGACCCTCGGGCAGGCGAACATCCCGTCCTACAGCGCTTCCAAAGCGGGAGTCCTCGGGCTGACCCGGTCGCTGGCCGCGCAGTTCGGCCCGGCCGGAGTCCGGGTCAACGCGGTCTGCCCCGGGTACATCGAAACGCCGATGCTGGAGCGCAGCCTCGCCGACACCCGGCGCGGGGCCCGGATGCGCGGCGATGCGATGCTCGGCCGAGTAGGGCAACCGGAGGAGGTCGCGTCCGTCGTCCGCTTCCTGCTCAGCGACGAAGCCAGTTTCGTCACCGGCAGCACGATGTTCGTCGACGGCGGCGTCACGGCTAGCGACCGCCTCGGCTCGCTCGTCGACTGACGCCGAAAGGCTGATGGCCGCCCGTCGTCCCTCCTGATCAGGCTGGGACGGCGGGCGGCCTGCACCCTTTCCAGTGCTGTGACCGGAAACGATCATCGGTTTGGCGGTGGTCGGATGTTTGGTGCGGAGAGGGGGATGATGAGGGTATGACCGCTAGCTCTCGCGCCCAGTCGTTCGATGTAGCCGCAGCTCAGTACGCGGCGAGTCGGCCTTCTTATCCAGCCGAGCTCTTTGACTCCATCGAGGAGTTCGCAGACTGTCGTTTGGTGGGTGCCCGGGTCGCCGATGTCGGCGCGGGTACCGGAATCGCCAGCGTGCTGCTGCGGGAGCGGGGTGCGGATGTGATCGCTGTCGAGCCGGGTGAAGCCATGGCTGGTGAGCTCCACCAGGCGCTCCCGGGGGTGCCGATCGTGAGGGGTGACGGCAATGCTCTGCCGCTGGCCGATGCGTCCTGTGACCTCATCACATATGCGCAGTCCTGGCAGTGGACCGAACCCGGCCGGTCCGTCCCGGAGGCGTTGCGTGTCCTGCGAGCGGGCGGTGCGCTGGCGATCTGGTGGAACACCACGGCCTTCGACGTGCCGTGGATCCGCGAGCAGCACGAGAGAATCGCGCACCACTGCGGGGTGAACCCAAGGTCTGCGGTGCGCCCTTCGGACAGCGATGCCATCCGGCTGGCGGGGCTGACGGGGCAGCGGGTTGCGCGCCGTCAAGTGCGCTGGAGCCGCATCGTCCCTCTCGACGTGCATCTCGCCAACATTGGCAGCCGCTCGGCATTCCTCGTCCTTGAAGAGGCCGCCCGCCATGCATTTTTCGTCGATGAGCGTGAGAGGCTGGGAAGGCTTTTTCCTCGCGAGGAGGTGGAAGAGACCTACGTGGTTGATCTCCTGGTGGCGCTCCGCCCCTGACGTTGTGCGGCCGCGGGATGGGGCGGTGCGGTCATGCTGCTGAGGTGAGTGGTCGTCCGCCCCAGCGGATGCCCTTCTCGCTGCGGATGCGGGCGCGTTCCTCGCGTTCTGCGGCCAGGACGTCGCGATGGCGGGCGTTGGCGTTGTGCCAGCGCAGGTCGGCGTGCGTGCCGTTATCGCACCGAACTTGTGCTGCCGCGGCGCCCGATCTGCTGTAGCTTCTGCCTCTCCTGGTCGGTCAGTCTGCACACGGACAGGCTCAGCCACCGCGCCTCCCGGGGCCGGATCGGACGTCACCGCGGATCCAACCGCCACGACCATCAACCCGGCGGACCTACGCGGTCACAGCATCGTCCGGCTCCCGGGAGCCGGTGCGGACGCCGGGATCGTGGCGATCCCGGCGTCCATCGAACGCAGTCCTCCCGATCGCAGCCCGATCGCTCAGCGGATCGTGTTGCCCGCGTCCACCGGGAAGTTCGCGCCGGTCACGTACCGGGCCTCGTCGGAGGCCAGGTACACCAGCGCGTTGCTGATGTCGATCGACTGGACGCGCTCCACCGGGAGGGTGTTCATGAACAGCGGTCCGAGGTCCGGCCGCTTCTCCAGGAGCGTCGGCAGGACCGGCGAATGCCCCTGCGGCGTGTCGACGCCGGTGGGGTGGATCGTGTTCACCCTGATGCCCCGGTCGGCGAACTCCAGCGCGAGCGATCGCGCGATGCCGACCACCGCGTGCTTCGCCGCCACGTAGGGCAGGAAGAAGGGGAGTCCCTTGAGGGACGCGGTGGAACCGGTGATCACGATGCTGCCGCCGCCAGAGGCGAGCAGGTGCGGGATGGCGGCCGCGCAGGTGTTCCACACCCCGGTGAGGTTGATGTCCAGCGTGGTCTGCCAGATCTCGGGGGTCAGGTCCTCGGACGGCTGCGTGGTGCAGATCGACGCGTTGGCCGCCACGATGTCGAGGCCGCCCAGCTCGGCGACACCCGCGTCGAGGACGGCCGCGAGTTGATCCGCGTCCCGCACGTCCGCAACGGCGGTGTGGATGCGCCGACCGTGCTTCTCGACCAGGCGGACGGTCTCGGCCAGCCCCTCTTCGGTGCCCATCGGGTACTTGACGACGTCGAGTTGCCGGCAGATGTCCACGGCGATGATGTCCGCGCCCTCCTCGGCCAGCCGCACGGCATGGCTGCGGCCCTGGCTCTGCGCGGCGCCGGTGATGAAAGCGACTTTCCCGGACAGCCTCATGGGTTTCCTCCTGAACGGTTCCGTCCTCGGCGGCACGGTGGCCCAGCGGCCCGGCGCGCGCTGTAACGACCAAGCGCTTGCTACGTTATCAGCGCGGTGGCCCGCCGGGCGAGGGCTGGCGCCGCGATGACGGGCCGAGTACCGGGTCATCTCCGGTCGCGGTCCACGGCGACCGCCGGAAGCTGCGGGCGGGCACGCGCCGGCCGAGATCGGTCTCGGTGAGCGGGAGGTCGACTGTTTTCGTCCCGCCCGGACTTCCCACCATTGATGAGCTTTGGCAAGACGGAGGCAAAGGAGCCCTCATGACGTCACTGCAAGCGGCGGGCGAGAACGAGGTGCGGGTGATCGAGGCGGCGGCTCCGCCGGTTCGCTACGCACGCGGCTGGCACTGCCTCGGCCTTGCCGACCACTACCGGGACGGAAAGCCGCACGCGATCGAGGCGTTCGGCACCAAGCTGGTCGTGTTCGCCGACAGCAGCGGGAAGTTGAACGTGCTCAACTCGTACTGCCCGCACATGGGCGGCGACCTGAGCCAGGGCGAGGTGAAGGGCGACGAGGTCGCCTGCCCGTTCCACGACTGGCGCTGGTCGGGCAGCGGGCGCTGTGCGAGCATCCCGTACGCGCGGCGGGTGCCGCCGCGGGCCCGCACGAAGGCGTGGACCGTGCTGGAGCGCAACGGGCAGCTGTTCGTGTGGAACGACCCGCAGGGGAAGCAGCCTCCGCCGGACGTGACGATCCCGGAGATCCCCGGCACGGATTCGGACGAGTGGACGTCGTGGACGTGGAACTCGCTGCGGATCGACGGATCGAACTGCCGGGAGATCGTCGACAACGTCGTGGACATGGCGCACTTCTTCTACATCCACTACTCGTTCCCGACGTACTTCAAGAACGTGTTCGAGGGCCACGTCGCCACCCAGACGATGCACAGCAAGGCCCGGCCGGACGTGAAGATCGGCACGAACTACTCCGACGACAGCAGCCTGCGTTCGAGCGCCTCCTACTACGGGCCCTCCTACATGATCGACTACCTGTGGAGCGACGTGGGAGACCAGACGATCGAGACCGTGCTGATCAACTGCCACTACCCGGTGTCGCCCACGAGTTTCGTGCTGCAGTGGGGCGCGATGGTCAAGAAGCCGGACGGCATGTCCGACGAGGAGGCCGAGCAGATGGCCCAGGCGTTCGCCGCGGGAGTGGAGAAGGGTTTCCTGCAGGACGTCGAGATCTGGCAGAACAAGGCGAAGATCGACAACCCGCTGCTGTGCGAGGAGGACGGCCCGGTCTACCAGCTCCGGCGCTGGTACGAGCAGTTCTACGTCGATGTCGAGGACGTCCAGCCGGAGATGACCCAGCGGTTCGAGTTCGAGATCGACACCGAGCGGGCGATCCAGTTCTGGCAGGCCGAGGTCGATGACAACCTGGCCAACGGCCGGATCATCGTCGACGACAGCGCCCCCACCGCCTGATCGGCGCGCTCCATGACCGACGAGGAGATTCCGCTCCAGCCCGTGTCCTGCCGCAGCTGCGGCACGTGCGTGCTGGTCAAGAAGAACAGCCTGGCCCACACGCTCGTGCAGTGGACGAGCGACACCGAGCAGTGCGTCGAGCTCGCGCGGAGCCCGACCGCCGACCGCGCAACGGTGCTGACGTGCCTGAAGTTGCGCGACAGCATCGAAACCGCGGTGCGCGATGGGCGAATCCGCGTTTCGCAGCCGTGATCCCGGGACGGCCGACTCCTCGCAGCCGAGGAGCCGGCCGATCCGGATCACCGCCACCAGCCCGCCGCGGCGCGGGCCGACCACGAGAAGAGGACATCGGACATGCCGGAGCCGTCCGTCATCCGCGACGTCGTCGCGAGCTATGTGAAGGCCATCGGGACCGGGGGAGCGGCGGAGATCGCGGCGTTGTACGCGGAGGACGCCACGCTCGAAGATCCGGTGGGAAGTGAGCCGTTGCGCGGCCGGGACGCGATCGCCGAGTTCTACTCGGCCATCGAGAACCTGCGCCGGGAGAGCGAGCTGCTCGCGGTGCGGGCGGCCGGGGACAGCGCCGCGTTCCACTTCCGCGTGCGCACCGAGACGCCCGACGGAGCGGTCGAGGTCGAGCCGATCGACGTCATGACCTTCGACGAGGACGGGCGGATCACGAGCATGCGGGCGTTCTGGAGCCCCGAGGACGTGCAGTCCGCCTCGTGACGGCACGCGTCCGTTGCGGGGCACGGGTTTCCGGGGTCAGGCCAGCCAGCGGTTGAGCGTCTCGACGACGCACGCCGGCTTGGCCTGGCCCTCGACCTCCGCGGTGATCCGGATAGTCGCCTGGACCCCGCCGGGCACGTCGACGCAGGCGAGGACCTCGCCACGGCCGCGGATGCGGGATCCGGCAGGCACCGGCGCCGGGAAGCGGACGCGGTCGGCGCCGTAGTTGACCCCCATGCTGACGCCGCGCACCGACAGCAGCTGGGGCAGGAAGTAGTTGCACAGCGACAGCGTGAGGTAGCCGTGGGCGATCGTCGACCCGAACGCGGACTTGCGCGCCCGCACCGGATCGACGTGGATCCACTGGTGATCGCCGGTGACGTCGGCGAAGCCGTCGATCCGCGCCTGGTCGATCGGGAGCCACGCGGTGGGGCCCAGCGTCGTGCCGACGGCCGCGCGGAGCTCGTCGAGTCCGTCGACGGTGAACGGGGCTGCGCCCCCGGATTCCTCGGCCACCTGTTCCTGCCCTTCCGCCGTGCCCGCGGCACCGGCCTGCTCCATCTCGGCACCGGGAGCATAACTGGCCAAGCGTTTGCTTGGGAAGTTGCGCTGGCGCGGACCCGCGCCGCAGCTGCGGAAGTCCGGGCGCGCAGGTCGGTCCCGGTCAGCGGGAGCAGTGCTGGGAGCGGCCCGGAAGCCGAACCTAGCGTCTAGCACGCCCTGGCACATCGGTGGCGGGAGCGGCCGTCTTGATCATTTCCGGAGGTGCCTGCATGGCGCACGATGTGGTTCGCCGAGTGGAGGAGGTCGCCGCCCGGCTCGCAGCGACCGCGGAAGAGACCGAACGCCTCGGCAAATTGGCGGATGAGAGCGTCAAGTTGGTGCGCGAGGCCGGGGTCATGCGGCTTCTGCAGCCGACCGACTTCGGCGGATACGCAGCCCACCCGCGCGATTTCGCCGAAGCCGTGATGGCGGTCGCGAAGGTGTGCGGATCGACGGGATGGGTGTGCGGGGTGGGCGGCGTCCACCCGTGGGAGATGGCGCTCATGGACCGCCGGCTCCAGGAGGAGGTCTGGGGGGAGAACGGGGACACCTGGATCGCTTCCCCGTACATGCCCAGCGGCGTGGCCACCCCGACCGACGGTGGCTACGTCCTCCGCGGCCGGTGGCAGTTCTCCTCCGGAACCGACCACTGCGACTGGATCTTCCTCGGTGCGATGCTCGGCGACGCCGACGGCAAGCCCGCGCAGCCGGTGAAGACGATGCACGTGGTCCTGCCGAGGAAGGACTACACGATCGTCGAGGACTCCTGGGACGTCATCGGGTTGTGCGGCACGGGGAGCAAGGACGTCGTCGTCGACGGTGCGTTCATCCCGGCGTACCGGACGATCGACGCCGATGAGGTCGCCCAGGGCGAGCTGGCCGCCGAGCGCGCCGGCCGGACCGACACGGTGTACCGGCTGCCGTTCTGGACGATGTTCCCGCTGGGCATCACGGCGGCGGTCATCGGCATCGCGGAAGGCGCGCTCGCCTGTCACCTCGACTACCAGCGGGACCGGGTCATGGCGGCCGGGACCCGGGTCCGCGACGACCCGCACACGATGTACGCGATCTCCGAGGCAGCCGCGGAGATCGCCGGATCGCGCACCCAGTTGCTCGACGGCGTCAGCCGGCTCTACGACATGGTCGACGCGGGCCGGCCGATCAGCTTCGAGGACCGGTCGGTGGTGCGCCGGAACCAGGTGCGCTGCGCGTGGCGCGCGGTGTCCGCGGTCGACGAGATCTTCGCCCGGTCCGGCGGGAATGCGGTGCGCCGCAACAACGCGATGCAGCGCTTCTGGCGCGACGCGCACGTCGGCCTGCAGCACGCCATCCACATCCCCGGCTCGATCTACCACTCGAATGCCCTGACGTCGTTGGGCATCGAACCGGACGGGCCGCTGCGGGCGCTGATCTGACGCCGGCGACGTCCGGCACCTACGACATGAGGAGAGGAAGAGCATGACCGACATCAGCTCACTGGGCTACGTCCGGATCCGCGCCACGGATATGGACGCCTGGCGGAAGTTCGCCTTCGAGACCATCGGTTTCGCCGAGGGCAGCGGGCCGGAAGAGGACGCGCTGTACCTGCGCGTGGACGAGCGGATCGGCCGGATCGTCGTCCTGCCCGGCGATGTGGACCGGGTGGAGGCCGTGGGCTGGGAGGTCCGCGACCACCTGGGCCTCCAGCGGGTCCAGGCCGCGGTCGAGGCGGCCGGGCTAGCCCCGAAGCCGCTGACCCTGGAGGAGGCCGACACCCGCCGGGTGGAGGCGGGAATCGCCTTCGACGCACCGGGCGGAACCCCGCTGGAGATCTTCCACGGCCCGGCGCTGGACCACAGCCCGGTCGCGACGCGGTTCGGCAACCGCTTCGTCACCGGGGCGCTGGGGCTGGGCCACGTCGTGGTGCCGGTGAGCGACCTGGACGGGGCGTACCGCTTCTACGCCGAGACGCTCGGCTTCCTGCCGCGAGGGGCCTTCCGGCTGCCGGCGCCCCCGGAGTACGGCCCGGTCCGCCTCCGGTTCATGGGTGTGAACGCGCGGCACCACAGCCTCGCGCTGCTGCCGTCGCCGGATCTCAAGTCCCCGGCCCTGGTCCACATCATGGTCGAGTGCGAGACCCTCGACGAGGTCGGCCGGGCGCTGGACCGGGTCATGGACAGCGGCTACCACGTGTCGTCCACGTTGGGGCGTCACACGAACGACAAGATGGTGTCGTTCTACGTCCGGACCCCGGGCGGCTGGGACCTCGAAGTCGGTTGCGAGGGCATGCTGGTCGACGAGTCGGCCTACTCGGCGGAGGAGATCACGGCCGACAGCTACTGGGGCCACAAGTGGGACTTCAGCAGCTGACCTGACCCGACAACGAAGCGCGGCGCGGAGAAACCTCCGCCGAGTAGGCCGACTCGTCGACCAGCATGCCCTCGCAACCGACTTCGAGGTCCCAGCCGCCCGGGGTCCGGACGTAGAACGAC